>JACMJX010000084.1 GCA_014380425.1 Chitinophagaceae bacterium
AGTACCTGTTTTTATGACTGTTTTTTATTGATCCAAACCCTTACATTCGATTTAAATAAGAACGTTATGGGATTGGTATATGCGGATATAGAAATATCCAACAGCTTCGAGAAAGAAGCAGCACGCAGGGGGCTTTTAGACAAGGATGCCGTAAAAACAATGAATTTCCACATGATGGTAGATACCGGTGTCATGATGCCCGCTATCAATGAGACCATTCAGCAGGTGTTCAACTTTCCTTTCATGGAAAGAAAAAGAGCTGTACTGGCCGATGGGCGTATGATTGAATGCGACGTAGTGGGCCCGGTAGATTACCGCTGGCAGAATCGTACCAGCAGTTGCAAGGCGCTGGTGCTGCCCGAAGGTTGTGAACCATTATTCGGTGCCATACCTATGGAGGAAATGGATATTTATGTTCATCCTTTAAGTGGCAGGCTGATGGGGAATCATCCCGATTACCCAATCATGATGCTTAAGTAAGGTGCAGGATAATTTATCTGCCAGATGATGTATAATAACAGGGAATTCGTAATTTACGGCTATGAAAAACCTTCTTCTCATAGTAGCGTTCAGTATCTCTTTTCTTGCAGATGCTCAGTACAATCCCGATAAGGTAAATAAAAAAGCAGTAAAGGCTTACAACAAGGCTATTGAAGTGGCGCAGAACAGTGATTTCCCCTCTGGCATAAAGCTGCTGGAAGACGCTGTAAAAGCAGATGCACGCTATGCCGATGCTTACCTTTCCATGGCGGGCATGTACGGTGAGTTGAAGAACTACAACGGGGCCATACTCAATTACGAAAAGGCAAAAGCCATCGACCATATCTACTTTCGGGATTACAATCTTCCTTACTCCATCAATCTTGCAGGTAAGGGAGAATTCACCAAAGCCCTTGCAGCCATTAACGAATTTCTGTCGATGAAAGATTTGAGCGAAACCAGTTTCAGGGCGGGCGACTATCGCCGGCGCTCTTACCAGTTTGCGCTCGATTATGCTGCGGCGCAGGCCGGTAACGATTATAAGTTCGAGCCCAGGAGTATGGGCAGCAATATCAATTCTACCGTTTCAGAGTATTATCCCACCATCACCATCGATGGTAGAGAACTGATATACACCCGGAGAGTCAATAATTTTAATGAAGACTTTTACGGTTCCAGGTTCTCGGACAGCGCCTGGGAATCATCTAAAGGCTTGGCGGGGAGCATCAATACCGAGCAGAACGAGGGAGCCCAGAATATTTCTCAGGATGGAAAATGGCTGATTTTCACCGGCTGCAACTTTGCAGAGGGCTATGGCAGCTGTGATTTATACATCTCGTACTTTACAGCGAACGGTTGGAGCGCAGCCGAAAACATGGGCAATCTTATCAATACATCCGCCTGGGAGTCTGCTCCTTCACTTTCGCCCGATAAGCGCGATCTCTATTTTGCAAGCAGAAGGCCCGGCGGGTTTGGCGGCAGCGATATCTACGTTACACGTCGTATGCCCAATGGCAGGTGGACGGCCGCGGAGAACCTGGGCCCAATCGTTAACACTCCGGGTAATGAAGGTTGTCCTTTTATGCATGCCGACAATCATTCGCTCTATTTCACATCAGACGGACACCTGGGTTATGGCGGCGATGATCTGTTTATGGTAAGAAGGGGCCCGAAGGGCCTGTGGAGCGAGCCCATAAACCTGGGATACCCCATTAACACGACCGAAAACGAAGGCAGCCTGGTGATTACAGCCGATGGAGTTACCGCTTATTATGCAAGTGACAGAAGCGATTCTAAAGGAGGTCTCGACCTTTATACGTTTGAACTTAGAAAGGATATCAGACCCGTAAAAACATTATGGGTAAGGGGCAGGGTGTTCGATAAAAATACGCTTAAAGGGCTTCCCTCCTCGGTAGAACTTACAGATCTACTGAGCAAAGAAGTTACCAGTAAGGTGCAGACGGACGACTCCGGCAACTACCTGATAACACTGCCGACAGGCAGGGATTATGCGTTCAACGTAAACCGGAAGAGCTATCTCTTCTTCTCCGAGAACTTTCCCTTAAGCGAGAAAGGGCCAGACAGCACCTATGCCATCGATATTCCGCTGCAACCCCTGGAAGCGAATGCCACAATGGTGCTTAGAAACGTCTTCTTCGACGTGAACAAATCGGAGCTGAAAGGGCAGAGCCAGGTAGAACTCGATAATATCGTAAAACTGCTGAAGGAGAACCCTTCCCTCAAGATACGCATCAACGGTCATACCGACAACGAAGGGAAAGCAGCCGATAATCTGCGGCTTTCCAACGACCGGGCAAAAGCAGTGATCACCTATCTTACTTCAAGTGGAATAGAACCGGGGCGCCTATCATCCCAGGGATTCGGCGCCACCCAGCCAGTTGCCGACAACACTACTGAAGAAGGCCGTGCCAGGAACAGAAGAACCGAGCTAAAGGTGATAAGCCAGTAGAAATAGCGCGCTCTATCAAAGATGAAAGCAGCATTACAAAAAGGTGTTTTAATCATTGCTGTAAATAAAACGGCGGCTACTTTCCAGGAATGAAAAATGAGCTGTTTTATAAGCTGGCTCTCACGCTCGTACCCCAGGTAGGGGCTGTGCAGGCGAGAATACTAATAGACAAATATGGCAGTGCAGAAACCATCTTTAGTACCAGGACGCAGCTATTGGAAAAAACGGAAGGTATAGGGTCGATCCGTGCCGGGCTTATCAAGGGCTTTCGTGCTTTCGATAAGGTGGAAAAGGAACTGAAGTTTATCGAGAAAAATGAGATCAGGCCGCTTTTTCTAACAGATACCGATTACCCCAGGCGATTGCTTCATTGCTTTGACCCCCCTACGGTGCTTTATTACAAAGGAAACGCCGATCTCAACAACAGCCGGGTAATTGCCATTATAGGAACCAGGATGCATTCATCCTATGGTAAACAGGTAACAGAACAGTTTGTATCAGGGCTTGCAGAAACAGGAGCACTCATCGTAAGCGGCCTGGCCATCGGTATCGATACGATCGCACATAAAGCAGCTATAAAAAACGGCCTCCCCACTACAGGAGTGCTGGCTCACGGACTAGACACCCTGTATCCCTCCGAAAACAGCGAAGTAGCCAGGGAGATGGTTACCAAAGGCGGCCTGATAACCGAATTCCGGAGCAGCACTAAGCCCGACAAGCATCATTTCCCTACCCGAAACAGGATCGTTGCCGGCATCAGCGATGCTACTGTCGTAATAGAAACGGGGGTAAAAGGTGGAAGCATCATCACCGCGGAACTGGCGAATGGCTACAATAGGGAAGTATTTGCTTTTCCAGGTAGAATTAACGATCCTAAAAGTGCAGGCTGCAATCATCTTATAAGGAACAATAAAGCGGTGTTGCTTACCCATGCTAGTGAATTGATCGCCAGTTTAGGCTGGAATGATACTCTTGCAAAGGGCGAAGCACTCAAAAAGCCCGTACAACAGATGCTGTTCGATGATCTTCTGCCGGAAGAAAAAGCGGTGATGGAAATGTTTCAGTTAAAGGCCCGAATGCATATCGACGAATTAGCGGCAACAAGTGGCTTTTCAGGAGGAAGCATTGCCACCATCCTGCTGAATCTGCAACTTAAAGAACTGCTGGTGGCGCTTCCGGGCAATATGTACAAGCCCCTGTAGTACCTGGATTTGCCGCCATAATGCTTTAGCAGAAAATTGTTTTGGAACCAATTTACCCACTGCCCTATCTTTGCACATGGCAACAAACTCCACTCAGAAAATCCCACTGGAAGGCTTAACGTTCGACGATGTACTGCTTATTCCCGCATATTCCGAAGTAGTTCCCCAGGAAGTAGACATTAAAACAAGGCTCACACGAGATATATCGCTCCATATTCCCATGCTTTCTGCGGCTATGGATACGGTTACGGAAGCTGCCCTGGCCATTGGTCTTGCAAGAGAAGGCGGCATCGGAATTCTTCATAAGAACATGAGCATCGACAAGCAGGCAAACGAAGTGCGGAAAGTGAAAAGAAGCGAAAGTGCGATGATCATAGATCCTGTTACACTTACCGATAATGCCACCATAGGCGATGCATTGCAACTGATGCGCGAGAACAGGATCGGAGGCATTCCCATAGTAACC
This sequence comes from Chitinophagaceae bacterium, assembly GCA_014380425.1. Taxonomy (GTDB): domain Bacteria; phylum Bacteroidota; class Bacteroidia; order Chitinophagales; family Chitinophagaceae; genus JADCRZ01. Next base: position 4,118 of record JACMJX010000084.1, read on the forward strand.
GCCGACGGCAAACTTGCCGGCATACTCACCAACAGGGATCTTAGATTCGAGGATGACATGTTGCGCAAGGTTAGTGAAGTAATGACGAAAGAAAATCTTATCACCGCACCAGAGGGAACCGACCTTAGAAAGGCGGAAGCTATTCTGCGCAACTACAAAATAGAGAAATTGCCTGTAGTAAATACCGCAGGCAAGCTTATTGGCCTTATCACCTATCGCGATATCCTGCAATTGAGCAGCTTTCCCAACTCCATCAAGGATCATTCAGGAAGACTTCTGGTAGGTGCCGCAATAGGAGTAACCAAAGATGTGCTCGACCGCGTTGCGGCACTCAGTCATATGGGTGTGGATGTTGTTTGTCTTGACAGCGCGCATGGGCACTCCGTCAATATCCTGAAGACCCTTAAACTTATCAAGCAAACCTATAAGAACCTGAACGTAATTGCAGGGAACATTGCGACGGCAGAAGGTGCCGAAGCCCTTGCCGAAGCGGGAGCCGACGCAGTGAAAGTAGGCATCGGGCCGGGGTCTATCTGTACTACGAGGATAGTAGCAGGAACCGGCGTGCCGCAACTAACGGCTGTAATGGAAGCAGCTTCCGTGCTGCGAAAAAGAGGCATCCCCATAATAGCAGACGGGGGTATCCGGTACACCGGCGACATGGTAAAGGCAATAGCCGCAGGGGCTGACAGCGTAATGATGGGAAGCGTGTTTGCCGGAACCGAAGAAAGCCCGGGCGAAACAATTATTTACGAAGGAAGGAAGTTTAAAGAATACAGAGGCATGGGATCTCTGGGAGCTATGGCTACAGGAAGCAGCGACCGCTATTTTCAGGACAAGGAGACCGATAGCAAGAAGTTTGTGCCTGAGGGCATTGAAGGGCGGGTTGCCTATAAAGGGTACCTGAAAGAGATCGTTTACCAGTTTACGGGAGGCCTGAAGGCCGGAATGGGTTACTGCGGCGCCGGCAGCATAGAAGCGCTCAAGAATGCAAGGTTTGTAAAGATCACCAATGCCGGTATGCGCGAGAGCCATACGCATGATGTGGAGATTACCCGCGAAGCACCCAACTACAGCAGAAAATAAGCCCTTTTGAAAAAGATCCATCCTTTATTACTGTCCGTTACCAGTGGTGTTCTTTTATGGGCATCCTGGCCGGTGTCGCCGTTAACGTTTCTGGTGTTTACCGGCTTTGTGCCCCTGCTCTGGCTGGAGAACCAGGGTACAGGATCGCGCCGGTTTTTCTACGCCGTATTCCTTGCCATGCTGCTATGGAATATGGGCACTACCTGGTGGGTATGTCATGCTTCCCTTCCGGGAGGCATAGTAGCCATGCTGTTCAGCAGTGCTTTTATGAGTCTGCCCTGGCTGGGGTATTATTTTATCAAAAAAAGGCTGGGAGAAAAATGGGGCCTTATGGCTTTGGTAGTTTTCTGGCTAAGCTTTGAATACACCTATCTCAATATCCAGCTAAGCTGGCCCTGGCTAACGCTGGGCAATGTATTCGCACTGCATCCGGAATGGGTTCAATGGTACGAATACACCGGCTCCAGCGGTGGAAGTTTATGGGTATTGCTGGTGAATGTTTTTATATACAGAATGCTAAGTAACCTGAAAGCAAGGGTAAGGGCTGCGCAGAACAAAGCTCTATGGCTCACCAGCATTGCACTTGTTATTCCCTTATCATTATCTTATTTGTTATCAGCAGCCATCAGCAGAACCTTCGACGCCGGCGGAGAAGTAGTAGTAGTTCAGCCCAATATAGATCCCTATGAAAAGTTCAACGCGTCTTCTCAATACCAGCAGTTGCAGCAGCTTATTTCCCTGAGCGAATCGAAGATCAGCAGCACTACTACACTTGTAGTGTGGCCCGAAACAGCGTTGTCTGGAGCCAGCGGGTTCAATGAAGAAAACATCAAAGCCTATCCTGCTTTGGAACCCCTGTGGCAGTTCCTGGTAAGGAATCCCGGCATCTCCCTGTTTACGGGTATAGAAGGCTACAAGATATATAATGAGGAAAACAAGACTTCCACCGCAAGAAAGATGTCTGGCTCCTCGCAGTACTTCGATGTATTTAATTCCGCTATCATTCTAGACAGCGGTAGTGATTCCCTGATCTTCTATCACAAATCGAAACTGGTTCCAGGTGTAGAAACTCTTCCTACTTATTTAAAGATCTTCGACAAATGGTTCGAGCAGTTTGGAGGTACTTCCGGCGGCTATGCCGGCCAGGAAGAGAGAACCGTGCTGACAGATCAAAGAAAAGCTTTTAAGATTGCTCCCGCGATATGTTATGAAAGCGTGTACGGGGAATTTTTAACAGCCTATATGCGAAATGGCGCGAACGTGATTGCCATTATTACGAACGATGGCTGGTGGCAGAATACGGGAGGTTACCGGCAGCACATGCAATACGCGCGGCTTCGCGCTGTTGAAACACGCCGGTGGGTGATAAGAAGTGCCAACACAGGCATTTCCTGTTTTATTGACCCCTACGGTAAGGTAGCCGATCCCCAGCCTTGGGATACTGCTGCAGCTATCAGAATGCGTATTCCTACTACTTCATATCTTACTTTTTTTGTAAGGCATGGCGACATTATTTCAAAGATTTCCGTCTGTACGGCAGGGATTTTGTTGTTATGGGGCATAGCCTCGAGAAAAAGAAAGCATGGAGCAAAACAAGAACATCATTTATAGAGACCATCCCTTATTCTACCGCATTTCCGGCAGCGGAAATCCCGTAGTTCTTATTCATGGCTTTGCAGAAGACGGAGCAATCTGGAAGAACCAGCAGCTTGCGCTCGAGAAGAATTATAGAGTCATTGTCCCCGATCTGCCGGGTAGCGGCCAATCACCCGAATGGGGCGATATGAGTATGGAAGAACTTGCCGAATCGGTGAAAGCCATCCTGGATGCAGAAAGCATCCCGTCGGCATCGTTGATAGGGCATAGCATGGGCGGCTACATCACCCTGGCTCTCATTGAAAAGTACCCAGAGATGGCCAGCTCGTTTTGCCTCTTTCATTCTACCGCCTATGCCGATACGGAAGAAAAAAAGGAAACACGCCAAAAAAGCATCGAGTTCATCACCAGGAATGGTACAGTGGAATTTCTGCGACAATCTACTCCGAATATGTTCAGCGCCGGATCTAAAAAAGCATATCCGGAGCGGGTAAATGAGCTGATTTACCAGTATGAAAACTTCAAGCCGCAAAACCTAGTGGCGTACTACGAAGCCATGATGCGGCGGCCCGATCGCACGGCGGTATTGAGAACCTTCCAGCGGCCGGTTCTGTTTATTTTAGGCAGGCATGATATGGCCATTCCACTTAAAGATGGTTTGGAACAATGCCATCTACCCGTTTTGTCGTATATTCATATTCTCGATGAATCCGGCCACATGGGTCTATGGGAAGAATCCTCTGAAAGCAACCGCATTCTTACTGAATTTTTAGAGAATAAGTAATGAGATATTTAGCTATCGCTGCTGTTTTATTGTTAGGTGTTACTTTCCAGGCATATGCGGGTCATATCTCGGGAGGAGAGATTTTCTACAAAAATATCGGCCCCGGGGCAGGTGCCAACACCGACAAATATCTGATTACGTTGCGCCTTTTTAAAGACAGGAATGATACCGGACCACAGGTGGCTGGGATGCCTACATCTGTAACGCTCACCATATTCAGGAAGAAGGGTGAAAGCTCTTATGAGCAGGCTTTTAATTTATTTCCGGTAGACCGCGTGAAACTTGAAGAGATAGCTATTACCCCCGCAGCGTATCCCTGCATCTTACCTACTCCAAATATACGTTACCAGATAGGCTATTACGAAGAAACCGTTGATCTTCCCAGGGAGGCATTTGGATATTTAGTCGCTTTTCAAACCTGTTGCAGGGCCAACAATATCACCAACATGCTGGGTTTCTCCCTTCCCTCCGGCACACTGGGGGATGGCGCTACTTATGTTGCCAATATCTCGGGAACGAATTTATTAGGATCCGAGACCAATTCAAGCCCCGAGTTCAAAGTGAAAGATACGGCGATCGTATGCGCCGATAACAGGTTTGAGTTAGATTTCGGTGCGGTGGATCCCAACTTGACAGACTCTTTGTCTTATAGTTTCAAAAGCGCCTATAACAGGGGTACAGCCACCGGGGCTCAGGCCAATCATATTGCTTCCAGCCCGCCATTCGAGAATATTAGCTACACGGCAGGATTTTCCGGCACTCAACCACTTGGATCGAATGTGACAATAGACCCTGTGTCAGGGCTCATTACAGGTACTGCACCAGCACCGGGCAAATATGTGATCAATGTTTACATAGATGAATTTAGAAGAGGCCAGAGAATCGGCGAGCACAGAAAGGATTTTATCCTTGAGGTGAAATCGTGTAATATAGCAGGTGCAGACCTGAAACCGGGATACATAACCTGCGACGGATTCAACCTGCGCTTCGAGAACCTTTCCAACTCACCGTTAGTGACATCCTGGTACTGGGATTTTGGGATTACAGGAACTGATACCGACGTTTCTACCAGCGAAACCCCGGATTTCACCTTTCCGGTAGCAGGCGACTACAATGTAAAACTTGTCGTGAACAGAAACCAGCAATGTTCCGATTCGATTACTACCATTGCTAAAGTGTATCCTGGCTTTTTTCCTGGTTTCTTTCCACAAGGATCCTGTATTCTGAACGACTTTAATTTTATCGACACCAGTAAGACGGCGTTTGGAACTATTAGTAAATGGACCTGGAACTTTGGTGATGAAACTACTTCAGGCGATGTTTCCAATGCACAGAACCCGTCGTGGAAGTATTCCACTACCGGCATCAAGACGATCGAATGCATTATCGAAAGCAGCAAGGGTTGCATAGACACTATAAAAACGACTACAGAAGTAAGAGACAAGCCCGTTATCGATCTTCCTTTCAGAGATACCCTTATCTGCAGTGTAGACACGTTGCAACTGTTGGCAGGTGGATTCGGAACGTACTCCTGGAGCCCTGCCCAACCGGTAATCGCAAGGCTTACCAACACTGCCAGCCCAGAGGTGTACCCCAAAGCTACTACTGTGTTTAAAGTGACGCTCGATGACAATGGTTGCGTCAATACTGACTCCATACGGGTAAGAGTGGTTGACTTTGTAACGCTCGACGCCGGGCCGGATAAAACAATCTGCCTGACAGACCCGGTAACATTGGTACCTTCTGGCGATGGACTCTATTTTGAATGGACGCCGGCAGCTACGCTTGACGATTCTTCCAAGCGCAATCCTGTTGCGACTCCTACGGAAGCATCTACCACATACAGAGTGCTGGCAAGTATCAGTGACAAGTGTTCCGCGGAGGATGTTGTGAACGTTAGAGCAGTACCCTACCCGGATGCCGATGCGGGTAACGACGTTACGATCTGCTATGATGATACTACCCAGTTAACCGCCAGCATAGTGGGGATAAGTTTCACCTGGTCGCCGGTAAATACCCTTATTAACGGCGCTACACTCACACCCCTGGCTCGTCCTCTCACCACAACAAGGTATGTACTAAGCGTGCTTGACAATAAAGGTTGCCCCAAACCCGGCACCGATACGGTAGTAGTAACCGTGCGACCTGAGATATTCGCACGTGCAGGGAATGATACTTCTGTAGTTATCAATCAGCCATTACTATTCAATGGCTCCGGTGCTGATTTTTACGAGTGGAGCCCGGCAACAGGGTTGAGCAGAACAGATGTAAATAATCCCACGGCAAGGCTTACGGAAAACATTACTTATATCATGAAAGCATACACTGCCGAGAACTGCTTCGATTATGATACCGTTAATGTAAAAGTTTTCAAGACATTACCCGATATCTTTGTTCCCAATGCATTTACACCGGGCCGTTCATCGAATGCTTTCTTCCGGCCCATCCCCGTAGGTATCTCCCGAATAGAGTTTTTCAGGGTCTTCAACCGCTGGGGGCAGATAGTTTACAGCTCTATCGACCAATTTAGTGGCTGGGATGGTAAAATAGGAGGAAGGGAGCAACCACAAGGTACATATGTGTGGATGGTAAAAGGCACCGATTTTACCGGTAAACCGGTTGTAAAGAAAGGAACCGTTGTTCTTATACGATAACACCTAGCTGGTTAACTTTTCTACCCCTTTTTATGCACCTCACAGATTAATTTCTCCTCTTATACGTTGTAATACTATATCCCTGTAATCCAACTATTTATGGTTTTAAGATCTTGCGCCCTCTTACTTCTGTTCACGCATTTTGCATGCAGCCAGTTATCCGCTCAAAGCGGAGATTATATCCGACAGCAATCCTGTAAAAACGATGCATTCGTACCACAGATCGACAGTATCAAAAAAGCAATGAGCTCATTGGGCTATGTTACCGTTCGAGAAGCTTCTATGGCTATGGAGAGTGCTTATGAAATGCCTGTTATCGCTCCCCTCAATAAAGACTCCTGGTATTATTTCATTTTCATAGGAGATATCAGCTCCCGCCTCTACGAGGTAAGAATGTTCGACGCATCAGACCGCCAGCTTTTCTATAAAAAGAATATGTGGGGCGAGGTAGATGGAAATATTATCGGCTACCCCTATATTCCTTCGTCATCAGAACTACACATGATTAAAACGGTTCAGGTAAACAAGAAGAAGAAAAAGGACCTTTGCGGCTACTTCATGATTCTGAAGAAAGTGCAAAATGCGGGGTAATAATACTTAAAGGGAAATCACCAAGAAATCATTACTGTGCCAGCGAGATTCTGATCTGAACACCTGCCCTTGTTGTTGTTATAGGCGGCGAAGTAGAAATCTTGGGCTCCACTCTTCTCTGGTCAAAATAGAACTTGAGATTGATCCTGTTGTTCAATACATAATCGATAGAGGGAGAAATGGTGACTACTTTCTGTCCGGAAGTAGGCAGAGCAGCATCCTGATCCAGCCGGCTGTTGGAAGTTGCATCGTCCCTCAGACTTAAATCCACTCTGAAGTTAACATCGTTCGTTCCTGCCTTACCCTCTTTTTTAGAAAAAGGAAGCTTGAATGGAAGCTTGAAATCTCTCTTTCTCAAGCCACCCCCAATAGTGAATTCCGTAGATCTTGTTTCGCTTAACTGGTAATCGATCAGGCTCAGGCTTAGTTGGCGCGACTTCTTATACTCGAAGCGGGCAGACAGTTCATTGGTGAATTGCATATCGAGATCGAGCATTGGAGCGAAGGATTCCGATATGGTAATATTCGGCACAAGAAAGTAAGGAACATAGTTACCGCTTACAGTATCCCTGAAAGTAGGATAGCCAAAACTAAAAGGATCACGAAACAGCAATGCCGAATTGAAGCTATTCATACTAAGCGTACCATTGTAACCATGCGTAATACTGAAATTAGTAAATATCTTGTCCAGGCCGGGAATTCGAGTAAGACCGTTATACGTTATTCGCCAGTTAGGGCGCGGCAGAATTCCGGAGAAAGGGTTCGACCGGGTGTTGGGATTGCTTTGTTTAACAAGCGGTACGCTGTTAGGATCCTGCCCCGTGTAAGCAGCTATAAAGGCCGGAATAAGCACATCCTGCGCATATTTGCCATAGCCCTCCACATATCCCTCCTGGTCTACTGCCCCGCCATTAGCATAAGGATTTGCCTTCCCCAGCCGCTGCGATAAGATGACCCGGTTAGCCTCGAACTTCTGGAAAGTTGCCGACACTTCATTTGCCTCGAAACTTGTGAACATCGTTTGGAACGATATATAACTCACGCTGAAACTACCCGCGGAATAGGGGTTAAGACGAACCAGGTTAGAGTTGCCAAGGGTATCCTTAAACAATTCGGAATAGGTTTTACCAAAGGTCTTATCCAGATTCACGTCTATCGTAAGATCCCTGACGGGAATCAGTTGTGCCGTGATACTGAGTTTTTGATTGTAGTCCTGCCTGTTCAACGTATTAAAAAGCGTGCTGTGTGTAAAGAGTCCTTTCTGCGCATACTTGTTAATGTAGTTGGTGTCTGGCTGGTGGCCAAGTACAAAGCCCCACCCTGGTTGAAAGTTGCGCACATTCATTCCGAGGAGCTGTGTGCTATCCATATAACCCGCAAGGTTGGTGGTACCTGTCTCCGAGTAATTGATACTCATTCTTTTTACGGAAGTAAGAATTCTTCCCACTACTTTCAGTGCAAGATTCAATTGAGGCAGTTCGCCTGGTTGTTTTTTTACTTTCACCGGTTTTCCCTTAGCCGTAGTATCTGTCGCTTTGTTTTGAGCCGGCTGCGGTGGCAAAGGCTTTGGAGCATCCCAGTCCAGCGCCCGCAGCAACCTCGATTTATTATACAGCCTTGTGAAATCCAGTTCCCCTGTAATATTCTTTTCCTGGCCGTTATTTATGAAATTACCCAGCTCACGGGCCAGCGAATCGAGTGAAGCAGCCATCCAGTTGTACCGGGCGACATAGCCAACCCGGAACGTCGTCCAATCGAGGAAAGGAAGTTTACCTGTAGGCAGCACATACGTAAAGCTCGCCGTCTGGTCATACAATGTA
>JACMJX010000085.1 GCA_014380425.1 Chitinophagaceae bacterium
GTATTGCGGCTTGGTAAACAGGAGTGTATCAGGCAACCGTCCACTAGCAGGAAAAAACTTTTTAGAGCAGGCAACAAAGGCGTCCCTTAGGGTATTACCGGCTTTTGCTACATAAACGGAATCTACGGAAGTGATCAATACTCCATCCGCCGTTATCTCAAAACTGAACGGCCGCTCGCTCCAGATATAACGACCTTTACTGGAGAGTAAAACGGGCGATGTCTGGTTTCCTCTGTTGTCAATAAACAGGCTCAATGAATAACCTTGTTTAAAAGGCATTTTTTCTCCCTCGTTTACGGCGGCACCTAACCAATATTCACTAACATCTGTTTGCACTGTCATGCTTTTTTGTGCAAGTACAGTAGTAAATAAAAAACAAAAAGATAGAAAAAGTATATACTTACTCATCATCGTGGAAATTTTTTTAATTCGAATGTTTAAGGCTTCTTTGCTGTCAGGAAAAATTTCAAAGTAATTCTGTGGCAGCACATTCCCACTTGTAAAACCCTTGCAAATTGTCCTCGGTACAATAGCAACAGCTCTACAGCAGCATTGGGCTGCAAAGAATAATATTCATCCACAGGAACCGATACCTCTCGAAAAGACAAATACTTCCACCTACCCCAGGCTTAAAGAAACTGGCAGAAATGCCAGACAAGTATTGTGCATTTTTGGTCACTAGTTTTCTGTTTCAAACTTATATTAATATTATACATAAAAGAAGCGCAAACGTTTGCAACATAAATATTTCTGCTTAATCAGCAGGAGAGACTTATTGGAACATGTACATAAAAAAGGCCTGGAATCCCCTAAACGCGTAAGTAAGCAACATTACAACCGAACCTTTAACCCGCCATTTACCACAAACCCCTCCACCGGCGCATAGATGTCATTAAATACGGGGTTGTCAATAGAACCCGTATAGATGGAACCGAACCGTGTCTGCCTGGTATTGGTAAAGTTTTCGAAATTGATATACAATGAAAATCGCTTCCATAGCTTCTCTGCCATAAAGCCTGCGATCCAGTAGGATCTTCCAGTACTTCCATCATTCAGTCTTTGGGGGCTGAAGTAATACGCTTCAAGACCAAGTTTCAGTTTATCTTCTATTTCATACATCAAAACATTATTCAGGCGGTGTCGGGCAGTCAGAGGCAACCATTGCCTATCCGCGGAGTAGTGCGTATTGGCATCTGTATAGGTATAGCCGATAAACAATTTGAAATCTCCGTATAAGAGTTTTAGGTTTGTTTCCATACCTTTCGTATCAATATGGCCGGATGAATTTTCGAACGCAGATTTACCCACTGTATTGGCAACTAACACCAATGGCCTGCTTAACCGGGTATAGAAAAAAAGATGGTTCAGGCTGATTCCGATATCTCCGATATGCGTTCTGTAGGTGATATCCCAATTACCTCCAACGGAACGCTCGTTAAGTAATTTACGATCGTCAATTGCTGATATACCCCGGAACTGGATACGTTCGGCCTCTTCTGTAAAGATGGTGGGCGTTTTATATCCGAAGCCGCCGCCTAAGCGGGTTGTGATTGCTGGTGATACTTTCCACATGGCTGACATTCTGGGCAGCATTTCGAGGCAGTAACTGCTTACGTAGTCGCCCCGCACGCCTGTCTCCAGGATAAACCGGGGGGAGATCGACCAATTGTTCTGCACAAAGGCACCTATGGTATTGTAATGATAATCGCGTGGTGCGTCGGCTACCTGGTCTTTTTCCTTCAGATCGTCTGTGAGTATGTTTGCACCCAGCACCCAGTCGGCCTTGTTTCCTTTTCTATTCCAGGTGATTTCAGTAAAAGAGGATTGTTGCAGGGCGTTGAACTGGTAGGCAGGAATTGCGATTGTGCGATTAAAGCGACTGTAACTGTTTTTTAGCTGGAGGGTAGATTGTTCATCGATCCTGTGTGCGATACCTAATTGTGTGGTAATCCGGTCGGTATTATTGCGTTCGTAAAAGCCGGATCCGCCGTTTTTAATGTAGTTAATGTTTCCACCAATACGATCTTCCGTAATGTAGTTAATCCCAACATCGGCCGAGGTATTTTTACCATATAGAAAGAGCCGGGGATTGATTGTGTACCGTTCAAATTGTGGAATCGCGGTAAGCCCTATACCGGCGGGATCGAAAGCCCTGTTGCTATTGCGGGATGCAAATATGGTAATGCCCACTTTGCCGTATCGTTCACTGTAAAAGCCGCTCAGATCGAGCCCTTTGGCTGAGGTGATGTTGCCCAGGAAACTTAGTTCGCGTTTTGTGCCGGGTGTTTTCGATACCAGGTTCACCAAGCCTGCAATTGCCCCGCCGCCATAAAGAGTAGAGGCAGATCCTTTAATGATTTCTACCTGCTGGAGATCGAGAGGCGCTATTTGTAAGATAGACAATCCGCCGGAGAAACCTGCATAAAGGGGATAGCCGTCTCGCAGTAACTGCGTATAACGTCCTTCCAGGCCCTGTATACGGATGCCGGCATTGAAAGAAGTGGCAGAAGTTTGCTGGGTTTGAATGCCTGTGGTTTCACTTAGCAGCATACGGATATCGCCGGGTTTCATATTACCTTTTTCCATCAGTTCCTCTCCTGAAATTACTTCTGTACGGGTGGGTGTATTTGCGATTGTACGGCTGGAGCGGGTAGCTGTCACTACCACTTCTTCTTCCTCTTCCTCTTCGCTGGTTTCCAGCTCGATGACTATGATTTCGGTAGTTAAAAGGGGAAACGTATATGCTACTGCTGTCTCCTTTCTGCCTATATAGGAGAGAAGGAAAGTGTGAGTGCCGTCAGGGATATTCCCAATCGTTGCCTGCCCCACTGAATCTGTCAGGGTTGTTTTATTGCCTTCTTTCCAGCTAACCGTTGCCCCAGTGAGCAGTGTTTGTTGGCCGGCATCTTTTACTATTACCTTGAAAGTATGTTGTGCATGTATGGTTAAAGAAAGGCAGGAAAGAATTATGTAGATGAAAAAATGTTTCATACAAGGCGGAATACTTTAAGGATAGACAGTAAGAAATATAAACGGCAGCAAATTAACTAATAAGACGATCCCGTAAACAAATGGATTCTTCCGCTAACGAGGAGAGCATTACGATGAATACTGAAAGGCCGAGTTATATTATAGATTTAATATAGAGGCTAATAGCATTTGGCGGCGTATTTTAAGGCGAGAATAGTGATTATTGCGCTCACCATCAATTGTGTCGCGTTAGTACCGCAGCTATAATTTAGTTGTGCTGGAATAGTAATGTATTGATAGAGCAGTGACGGGAAAGCAGGCCAGTTATACAGATATCCAACATAACGGCATATAGACGAATACCTGCTTAGATAGTACTTTTACGATAGGTGTTATAATGAAAAAACTGTAAAAAAAATCTGTTATTTGGTTACATCTAATTAAGTGGCTTTTACTAATACATATAAGGCCTTTAAAAAAATTGTATCCAGATCCACTGAAAGAAACCATTTTTAAAATCCAGTTTTAGAGTATCCAATATCCATTTAGAAAGCCAAAAAAAGTCGACGTACCCTAAAGAAAGGTGTCTAATATCCTTAGAGCAGCCATTTTCGTACTGTACCAACATAATTGTCTTAACACAACCGAATAAAATCCGTCGACTTTTTTTCTTCTTTTAAGCAGTCATTTCTATCATCATTTCGCTTGCTCCAACTATATTCTTTTTTTAACCCAATCTACCTTTGCTAATTCTTCCCAGGTTATTCCGGTCTTTGAATTACCTTGTCAATTGAAGTGTACATAGAAATTTAGAAATCTTCATCAATTAGTTCTTTGTTTATAAAAGCTCCTGCTTTTGTTCCCGCTGCAATAGCTATCGATAATGCCCTGAACATGGAAGTATTATCACCTGCTGCAAACAAACCTGGAATACTTGATTTACCAAAATCATCTACCTCCAAAAAACCTTGTTCTGTTATTTTGCAGCCCATTTGTTGTGGTATCTCGCAATGTTGTTTAAAAGGTACTCTCGAGAAGACCGCAGAAACATGCTTTTCTGTACCATCTTTAAATTTTATACTTTTTATATGTCCGTTGTAATGGTCAAGCATGGATATCTCTCTTTCATCAACTTTAATATTGCGTTTTTTTATTTTACTAAACTGTTCGGCCGTTAAATAACTTTGCCCGTTGGTAAAAAGGGTTATTTTTTTACTCCAATGGTGAATTAATCGTGAAAGTTCAAAGCCTGAATCTCCGTTAGCAATCAAACCTATTTCTTCTTCCTTAACTTCATATCCATGACAGTATGGACAGTGCAATACGGAAATTCCCCAACATTCAGCAAAGCCTTTTATATCAGCCATAATATCAATTAGCCCCGTAGTAAACAAAACTTTTCTGGAGGAATAAATAGCCCCGGATTTAACTTTTATTTCAAAACCGGTGTTTGTTCTAGTGCCTTCTGTGGCAAGATCAGTTAAAAATTTAACTGATCTATACTTCAGTACCTGATGTTTAGCAGAAGTTGTTATTGCCAAAGGTGTATCCCCATCATGAGCAATAAGGTTGTGCGAATGAATTGTATTTCTGTTACAAGGACTGTTACTGTCTATAATTAAAACCTTTCTAAGCGAGCGGCCTAATGCCATAGCTGCAGACAATCCTGCAGAGCTTCCTCCTATAATTATCACATCGAAAGTTGTTTCTTTTATCATCTAAATACAGGCTTTTTTGAATAGTATTTCCTTAGATTATGTCATAGTAACTAATGATCTGACAAAAGTAGTAAATAAAATACAAATGCAGCATTGTTGCATTTGTATTTTATTGCTATATTTATACGGTGCATGGTATAATGTGATGCAGGGTTAAATAAGATACACGTATGAATGAATTTTGGATAGACCAATGGAATGAAAGATACCGTAAAAATGAGTTTGCTTACGGTGAACAACCTAACGACTATTTTAAAGAACAACTGGAAAAGATTCCTGTTGGGACTATACTTTTTCCTGCTGAAGGCGAGGGACGAAATGGAGTTTTTGCTGCCAGACTTGGGTGGATCGTTTCCGCATTTGATATAAGTGTAGAAGGAAGAAACAAAGCTGTTAGATTTGCCGAGGCCAATAAAGTGTTAATCGAGTATCAGGTTGGCGAATTGCAGACTTTGCATTATGATGCAGAACAATTTGATGTAATTGCATTGATTTATGCGCATTTTCCCGGAAACATCAAGTCGTTATATCACAAAACACTTAATAAGTATTTACGTAAAAATGGGCTGATTATTTTTGAAGCCTTCAGTAAAAGGCATATTGACTACGTTAACAAAGACGAAAAAGTTGGTGGGCCTAAAGATCTGGCGATGTTGTACTCTATAGAAGAGTTGCGATCCGATTTTTACAATTATGAAATTATCGAATTAGTAGAGAAAGAAATTGAGCTAAGTGAAGGGTTATTTCATAACGGAAAAGGTTCCGTAATACGGTTTATTGGTAGAAAGATGCATTAAAGAATTACTTTTCCCAGGTAGTATTGGCCTGGAAACTATAGGATTTATAGTATTATTTTTCTTAGGATAAGTGGAGGAAGTATGTTTTGCATACCGCCTCCACTTATAGCCGATACTAACCTATATCAGCAAAAGTCATCATAAATTTCTTATTCTAAGCGAGCTCAAACCTGTCAAGGTTCATCACTTTGTTCCAGGCTAACACGAAGTCCTCAACAAATTTAATATGCGCATCCGAACACGCATACACTTCGGCAATAGCCCTCAGTTCCGAATTAGAGCCAAAAACAAGGTCTGCACGGGTAGCAGTCCATTTTGGCTGACCAATAGTTCGGAGGCTGCCTATATATACTTCTTTTTCATCTGAAGCCGCTTTCCATGCGGTGTTCATATCAAGTAGATTTACAAAGAAATCATTGGTTAGTTGACCGGGTCGCACGGTAAGGACACCGTTTTTCGATCCGTCAAAATTAGTATCCAGTACACGTAAACCGCCAATCAGTACTGTTGATTCAGGAGCTGTTAATGTTAGCAAATGCGCCTTGTCTATCAATAATTCTTCGGTAGATACAGGTATATTAGATTTACGATAGTTGCGGAAGCCGTCTGCAGCTGGTTCGAGATAACCAAAAGATTCTATATCTGTTTGTTCCTGCGAGGCATCCATACGACCGGGGGTGAAAGGAACAGCGATCGCATGTCCGGCATCTTTAGCAGCCTTTTCTATGGCTGCACAGCCCGCTAGTACAATTAAATCTGCCAGTGATACTTTTTTGCCCTCTGACTGTATTGCATTGAATTCCTTCTGAATGTTTTCAAGCACGCTTAGTACTTTATGTAACTGTACCGGGTTGTTAACTCTCCAGTCCTTCTGAGGTGCCAGGCGAATACGGGCACCATTAGCACCTCCGCGCTTATCGGAACCGCGGAAGGTAGAAGCGGAGGCCCATGCGGTGGAAACGATTTCAGCAACACTCAATCCGGATTCCAACACTTTTGCTTTTAATACGGCAATGTCGTTATCGCTGATCAATACATGATTGATGGCCGGAATAGGATCCTGCCAAAGCAATTCCTCTTTGGGTACATCAGGGCCAAGATAGCGGGCGAGAGGGCCCATATCACGATGTGTTAGTTTAAACCATGCCCGGGCGAAAGCATCTGCGAATTGATCAGGATCTTCCAGGAAGCGTCTTGATATTTTTTCGTAAGCGGGGTCAAATCTCAAAGAAAGATCAGTGGTTAGCATCGTTGGCAAGTGTTTCTTCGAGCCGTCAAATGCATCAGGAATAATCGCTTCGGCATTCTTTGCTCTCCATTGATGTGCCCCGGCAGGGCTCTTGGTTAATTCCCATTCAAAGCCAAGCAGATTTTCAAAAAAATTATTGCTCCATCGAGTAGGAGTCTTGGTCCAAGTTACTTCAAGTCCGCTCGTAATGGTATCGGCACCTTTCCCCGAGCCATAGCTATTATTCCATCCAAACCCCTGCAGTTCGAGATCCATAGCTTCCGGTTCTTTTCCTACATGATCGGATGAAGCAGCGCCATGGGTTTTCCCAAAACTGTGACCACCTGCTATCAGTGCTACGGTTTCTTCATCATTCATGGCCATGCGCCCGAAAGTGTCCCGGATATCTCTGGCAGCGGCAACAGGGTCTGGGTTACCATCCGGTCCTTCCGGATTCACATAAATCAATCCCATCTGCACAGCGGCGAGTGGCTTTTCAAGGTTGCGAGAGTGAATGTTTCCGTCGGCGTTGTCGTCGCTTACCACTACGCCTTGTTGTTTATCTACACCTTCGGAACCTTGCGCATAGCGAATATCACCGCCCAGCCAGTTGGTTTCGGATCCCCAATAAACGGATTCATCCGCTTCCCATACATCTTCGCGGCCTCCTGCAAAGCCAAAGGTTTTAAAACCCATCGACTCCAGGGCGATGTTACCTGCAAGAATCATCAGATCTGCCCATGAAATTTTAGAGCCATATTTTTGTTTAATTGGCCAAAGCAACCTGCGGGCCTTATCAAGACTAACATTATCTGGCCAGCTATTGAGCGGTGCGAAACGCTGTAATCCGGCACCAGCTCCGCCTCGGCCATCTCCTACACGATAGGTACCCGCACTGTGCCATGCCATACGTATAAATAAACCTCCGTAGTGCCCAAAATCGGCTGGCCACCAGTCCTGTGAGTCAGTCATCAGTGCATGGAGATCGGTTTTCAGCGCTTCGAGGTCAAGACTTTTAAAAGCGTCGGCGTAATTGAAATGTTCTCCCATAGGGTTCGACAGAGAGGAATGCTGTCGCAAAATATCCAACTTCAACTGGTTGGGCCACCAATCGCGGTTCCTTGTACCACCGCCGGCTACACTGTGCTTCATACTGCCATTATGAAACGGGCATTTACTGACATCTTTAAGATCTTTTTCCATTGTTTGGTATTTATTTGAGACACTTGTTTTTACTGAATGAGGAAAGATTCTCAAAAATATAGCATTAACAGAAATAAATACCATCAATTAACTCTATGAAGGAATAGTTAAAATCTATCCGTTTGTTAAGACTGATAGATTTTATAAGAGCTCACAATCTCTTTTTTCCAGAGAAGGACTATTGATTCGTTGTCCCGACTTGATCGATTAATTGTTTTTTAGAATCAACAACTGCAAGATTATTGATTGGTTTCCATTCGGAATCCGTATCCAACACCAATGAATTGTATGATACAAATAATTCTTTTATTAGTGTTTGTAATAGTTCTAATTGAATATTGGTTTCAGGGTGCACAACCAACTGTCGTTCATCCTGAAACCAATATTCAATTAGAAGGTTTGGGTTTGAAGTGTTACTGCACCACAAGTTTGTAATCATGGATGTTAAGAGAATTATTTACCCGTACGATGTACCATCCCTTTTTTGCTATACCTGAAATATTCAAGGTTATTTTAGATATATTTTGGGTAGCCTTATTCAGAATGCGTTTACCATTTGCGTCAAATATCTCTATCCGTGCACTTTCCACCCGGGTGCCGAAGTCGATCGTCAGTTCACCGTTTTCGCCCAGCGGGTTGGGATATATGCCTGGTTTGGTATCTGGTTGCGTAACCGGCGTAACGGCTGCATTCATCGCCATCCGGTTCGGCACCCCGTTCACTTCGAAGTTGGAAACGGCGATACACCCGATCTCTGTTTTAATGCACCGGTTGCTGAACGAGGCCGTGTTGTTGCGGAAGGCATACTGTGTGCCGATGGTTTGCTCCGCACCTCCGTTCGCCCGTACATAGATATCGTACCGGTTTGTGGAAGTATTGAGCACCAGCCGGAAGTGGTAAGCTGTATTCGGACTGTACGACACACTATTCGATGCCGCATACACGGCGCCATTTCGTGCATCGATCCTATTGGTATTATTGAACCGGACAATGGCTACCATTGCCGTGTATGCCGTTGTTGCAGAACCGTTCAGGCTCACTACCCCGTCCATCGAGGCCGAACCCGGAACCGCATCAAATTCCACCATGAACGTGCCGGACTGTGAAGTAAAGGTCGTATTCGTAAAGCCCTGAGGTCCGCCCGAACAGGTGGCCGCCGTATTGGCCGTGGCTGGCCCGCTTGCCGGCGATGTATTACCTGCAGCGTCTTTTGCTCTTACCGTAAAGGTGTATCCTGTGCCGGCCGTTAAGCCCGTAACCGTAGCTGTTATTCCGGTAACAGACGTCTTCAAGGTAGAACCCTGGAACACATCATATCCCGTTACCCCCACATTGTCCGTAGAACCCGTCCAGGA
>JACMJX010000006.1 GCA_014380425.1 Chitinophagaceae bacterium
AGGGTAAATACTTTTGCCCACGTGAATCATACACTGCAACAAAAGCGGCTGGGCGTGCTGTTATGCATCAATGGAACCGGTATTCTCAACAGATGGATCCGGACTGTCGGCGGAACCGGGCTTTCTTATGCGGAGATGAACAATGCTGCGGCGCAGATAGCTCCTGGTTGCGATGGCCTTACTGTCCTTCCCTTTGGAAATGGGGCCGAGCGCATGCTGAATAACAAGATCGTGGGCGCGCATATAAATCATCTTGATTTCAACATACATCATAAGGCTCATTTGTATAGAGCCGCGCAGGAAGGGATCGCATTTTCTTTTCGTTATGGGCTGGATATAATGCGGGAGAACGGTATGCGACCTTCTATTATCCGGGCCGGAAAAGCCAATATGTTTCTGAGCGAAGTATTTTCAACTTCTTTTGTGAATGCTACGGGTGTTGCCGTGGAATTATACGAAAGTGACGGAAGCACGGGAGCAGCAGCAGGAGCGGGAATAGGTGCTGGTATTTACAAATCTTCAAAAGAGGCATTTCAGCATTTTAAACCGAAAGAACTTATAGAGCCGGAAAACGAAGCTCATTATAATGAACTTTATTTACAATGGAAAGAAGTGCTGAAAAAGTATATAGCATAAAAACAAGATAATATAACCGAGAGCATTACATAAAACAAATAATAATGAAAGTAGTAACGGGAGAAAAGGAATTCTTTAAAGGTATTCCGCAGATAAAGTATGAAGGCGCATCCTCAGACAACCCTTTTGCATACAGATGGTACGACGAAACGAAAGTAGTGGCAGGAAAAACGATGAAGGAATGGCTGCGCTTTGCAGTGGCATACTGGCATTCTTTCAATGGCAGTGGTGCGGATCCCTTTGGTGGACCGACACATATCTTTCCATGGGATGCACAACCGGATGCCATTCAAAGAGCGAAAGACAAAGCGGATGCGGCGTTTGAGCTGATCACCAAGCTGAACCTGCCTTATTATTGCTTTCATGATGTAGATGTAGTGGATTATACAAACGATATAGCGGAGAACGACAAGCGCCTTGAAACGCTGACTGCTTACCTTAAGCAAAAGCAGGAAGCGAGTGGCGCAAAATTATTATGGGGAACGGCCAATCTTTTCAGCCATATCAGGTATATGAACGGGGCATCTACAAATCCTGATTTCCATGTGCTATCTCATGCAGCTGCGCAGGTAAAAGCGGCTCTCGATGCCACTATTGCCCTGGGGGGTGAGAACTATGTATTCTGGGGTGGCAGAGAGGGTTATATGACCTTGCTGAACACGGATATGAAGAGGGAAAAGGAACATTTTGCCAGATTTCTTCATGCTTCGAAGGATTACGCACGTAAGCAGGGTTTTAAAGGTAATTTCTTTATAGAGCCAAAGCCTTGCGAACCCACGAAGCATCAATATGATTACGATAGCGAAACGGTGATAGGCTTTCTGCGTCAATATGATTTGCTGGCTGATTTCAAGCTGAATCTGGAGGTGAACCATGCAACGCTTGCGGGTCATACATTTCAGCACGAACTTCAGGTAGCGGCAGACGCGGGAATCCTGGGAAGTATCGATGCCAACAGGGGTGATTACCAGAATGGCTGGGATACGGATCAGTTTCCTAACAATCTTAACGAGATCACGGAGGCCATGCTTACCATCCTGGAAGCAGGTGGCTTTGGGGGTGGTGGTATTAATTTCGATGCCAAGATCCGGCGCAATTCGACCGACCCGGCGGATTTATTTCATGCGCATATTGGTGGTGTGGACGTGTTTGCAAGATCACTGATTGTTGCAGATAGCATTTTGCAAAAGAGTGAATACAAAAAGATCCGGAAAGAACGCTACGCGTCTTTCGATACGGGCAAGGGAAAAGAATTTGAAGAAGGGCGTCTTTTGCTGGAGGATCTAAGAGCTTATGCCATGGAAAAGGGTGAGCCTGCTGTTACAAGTGGTAAACAGGAGTACCTGGAAAATATAATCAACAGGTTTATATAGTTAAACATTTTTGGTTCCTGTTTGCTGTTCTCGTTTGCGGGTAGAGTGTGCGGGTAGGTGTTGTTAGCGGGAGGGAGACAGGGTCTGTTTTATCGAACAAACAAGCTGCTGCTTTTGTGCATCGCCGGGCAGTGGGATCGGATACCGGCTGTGGTGCAATTCCAGGCTTTTGGAACTACTGTTTCTTCGGTAAAACAGACCCTGTCTCCCTCCCGCTAACAACACCGTTGAGGGAGTAATAGTGATTAGTCGGGTGCCGCCATTTTTCTCTTTGGCATTAGCACGTTCCAGAGTTTTGGGGGTATATATTATTTTCCGGAAGAAACAGTAGTTACTAAAGCCCGGAACTATACCACAGCCCGTAACCGTTCCTGCTGCCCGGAAATGCACGAATGCGGCAGTTTGTTTGTTCCGGAAAATAATATATACCCCTGAAACTCCCGGCAGGGTGCCCGCGTTACCATGGAAGTCGCTATTGCTTTCTTAAATTCTTATAAGTATTGATCAGCCCATTTGTGGAAGAATCATGGGAATGCACTTCTTCATCATTTAACAGCTCAGGAAGAATATTGCCGGCGAGCTGTTTGCCCAGCTCTACGCCCCACTGGTCGAAAGTGAATATGTTCCAGATTACGCCTTGTACAAATATTTTGTGTTCGTACACGGCAATGAGCTGGCCGAGTGTAAACGGTGTTATCTTCTTCACTATGATGGAATTGGTAGGTCTGTTGCCTTCAAACACCTTGAAGGGCGCTAGCTTGCCGATTTCTTCCGGGCTCTTGCCGGCTTTCTCCAGTTCAGCGCTTGCCTCTTCAAGCGTTTTACCGTTCATCAGCGCTTCTGTTTGTGCAAAGAAGTTGGAAAGCAGTTTTGGATGATGGTCGCCTAAGGGGTTATGACTGATGGCCGGCGCAATAAAGTCGCAGGGAATAAGTAGGGCTCCCTGATGGATTAGCTGGTAAAAAGCATGCTGGCCATTGGTGCCTGGCTCGCCCCATATAACGGGGCCCGTTGAGTAGGTAACCCTGCTTCCGTTGCGATCGGTGCTTTTACCGTTACTTTCCATATTGCCTTGCTGAAAGTACGCCGCGAAGCGGTGCATGTATTGATCGTAGGGCAGTATTGCCTCCGTTTGCGCTCCGAAAAAGTTTGTGTACCATACGCCGATGATAGCCAGCAGGACGGGTATGTTCTGCTCCAGTGGGGTGGACTGAAAATGATTGTCTGTGTCATGCGCACCCTTGAGTAACTGCTCGAAATTGTCATACCCTATAGTAAGTGCTATCGACAGCCCAATCGCACTCCAGATGGAATAGCGACCGCCTACCCAGTCCCAGAACACGAACATGTTCTCTTTGTCGATCCCGAATTTCACTACGTCTTTTTCATTCGTGGAAAGGGCGGCAAAATGTTTCGCTATATGTGCTTCCTCTTTGGCTGCGTCCAGAAACCATTGCCTGGCAGTGGCTGCATTCGTCATGGTTTCCTGGGTGGTGAAGGTTTTGGAAGCTACCAGAAAAAGTGTTTCATCTGTACTTACCTTCTTAAGGGTTTCTGCTATATGGGTTCCATCTACGTTCGACACAAAATATGTTTCGATGCCATTTACTGTATAGGGTTTGAGTGCTTCGGTTACCATTACAGGGCCGAGATCGCTGCCTCCTATTCCTATATTTACTATGTACTTTATCTTTTTACCTGTATAGCCTTTCCAGTCGCCGCTGTGTATTTTATGGCAGAACTGGCGCATCTGCTCCTGCACTTTCTTTACCTCGGGCATTACATCTTTTCCTTCTACATGGATGGGGTTACCTGAAAAGTTACGCAGGGCTGTATGCAATACTGACCTGTTTTCCGTTTGGTTGATAGCTTCCCCGGAAAACATGGCTTTCGCTGCGTCCTGCACGCCGCTTTCTTTTGCAAGGTTGACAAGGAGATGTAAAGTTTTCTCGCTGATGATGTTTTTGGAAAGATCATAAACGATATCACCGTTACGGAAAGAAAGCCTGTTGAACCGGTCTTTATCTTCTTTAAAAAGGTGCCGCATGTGCACATGTTTCATTTCATTGAGATAATGAAAAGTGAGCTCCTGCCAGGCATTTGTTGTTGTTGGGTCTTTTCTCGGAAACATATTGATTGATTATATTTTATAAATAGTAAATAAGAAGCTGTACCTCCATTGGTTCTATGTAGCAGTATTTAAATGGTAGTACCTAGATACAGGGTACCAGTGAAAGTGCCCATAAAGGGGATAAAAATATGACAAATGAAAGGATTGCTTTATTATATTTGTACTGTTTGGGGTTTAATCCACCCGTTTTTTCCACCCGTTGAAATCAGGCCACCGTGGCACGAAAAACAACGCAACCCGCGTCGGAAGGCAACTCCGGGGCGGGTTTAATAGTTTTAAGACGCTCACGTTTCGGCCTGTGTATAAGTCGTGCAGAACTCCCGCCTCCTAACTGAAGTTCAACGGTTTTCTTTTCTCTCAAAAACATATATTTGTCGCTTATCTAAAAACAAACCGAATAGTGCGATTAAAGAGTTTGGAAATAAAGGGCTTTAAGAGTTTTGCCGACAAAACCATTATCAATTTCGATGAGAACATCACGGGAATTGTAGGGCCGAACGGCTGCGGTAAAAGTAATATTGTAGACAGTATCCGATGGGTAATTGGTGAGCAAAAGATCAGCCATCTTCGGAGCGATAATCTGGAGAGCCTGGTGTTTAACGGATCCAGGAGCAGAAGTGCCAGCGGGCTTGCAGAGGTGAGTCTCACTTTCGAAAATACGAAAAACCTGCTCCCTACCGAGTTCAATACAGTTACCGTTACCCGAAAATTTTATAAGAGTGGAGAGAGTGAATATAGGCTCAACGATGTAAGCTGCCGTTTGAAGGATATCCAGAATCTCTTTATGGATACCGGTATAAGTACCGACAGCTATGCTATCATCGAGCTGGGTATGGTGGACGATATTATAAAAGACAAGGAGAATAGCCGGCGGCGGATGCTGGAGCAGGCGGCAGGGATCTCTATTTACAAGACCAGAAAAAAGGAAGCGCGGCAAAAACTGGATGCTACCGAGCAGGATCTCGCCCGTATAGAAGATCTTCTTTTCGAAATCAATAACCAGTTGAAAACGCTGGAGAACCAGGCTAAGAAAGCGGAAAAATACTTCGAGATAAAGAAAGAATACAGGGAACTGAGTATCGAGCTGGCCAAAGCTGCTTTGGAAGGCTTTAACCTCACTTACCGTGATTTAAGCGAGCGTACCGAGCGTGAAACGAACAAAAAAATAGAGCTTGAAGCGGGCATTTCCCTGGAAGAAGCGGCGCTTGAAGCGGAGAAAGTGAGTTTTATAGAAAAGGAAAGGGCGCTGCAAAGCATGCAGTATCAATTTAATGAATTGGTACAGCAGGTTCGTACGCGTGAAAATGATAAAAACCTGGCATCTCAGCGCCTTAATTTTCTGCGGGAGAAAGAGGTGAGCATCCAGGAGTTCCTGCTAAAGAGCGAGGGGCAGTTGAACGGGTTGGAAGAGAGTATCAGCTTTACCCGCCAGCAGTTGGGGGAGGAAGAGGAGAAACTGGAAAGCCTGCAAAGCTCCCTGGAGGAGCGAAAAGAACTTGCGGAGGAGAAGAGGCGGGTGTTTGATGAAAAGCGGGGCGCCGTGGATACACTGCGTGGAGAAAACTTGCAGCTACAAAGAAAACAATTCGAGGCAGAAAAAAGGGTTGCGGTTGCTGATACATCTATTCAGAACATGCAGCGCGCCATTGGTCAGATAGAGGAAGAACGTGAAGCCAGGCAAAGCCAGTTGCGCCAGCTGGAAGAAGAGAAAACAATTAAGGAAGAAGAACTTGAGTCAAGAAAGATAACCCTTTCGCAATTGCAGGAACAGCATGAGCATACAAAAGAGCAGATCCTGTTATCGCAGGGCGAACTGGAGCAGCTGCGACAGCATCTTGCCGAGGAAAACCGCAAGCTGGATTCAAGAAGAAACGAGCATGACCTGCTAAAGAGTTTAATCGATTCTATGGAAGGTTACCCGGAAAGCGTCAAGTTTTTGCATAACAATCCTTCATGGAATCACACCGCGCCTATACTCACTGATATCATATATGTAAAGGAAGAATTTAGAACTGCGGTAGAAAATGTGCTGGAGCCTTATCTTAATTACTACATAGTAAATAATCTGAAGGAAGGCTTGCAGGCTGTACACCTGCTCGACGAGAATAAAAAGGGGAAAGCCAATTTCTTCCTGATGGATAAGTTCGATGGCAAACTTGCCGAAGTACATCAGCCTGAAGGTACCATCCCTGCCATGGAGGTAATAGAGGTAGATCCTCAGTACTATAACCTGGCGGCTTACCTCTTAAGCAATGTGTTTATAGCCGAAGACGAAGAAGCTATGGAGAACAGCAATGGCGCTGTAGTGCTGGAGAAAACGGGAAGGTATGTAAAGGGGAAATATTCGCTCACCGGTGGCAGCGTTGGCCTCTTCGAGGGTAAAAAAATAGGCCGGGCCAAGAACCTGGAAAAGCTGCATGAAGAAATAGTAGCCCAGGAAATAGTTGTTACAGCGCTCAAAAGCCAGATTCAGGCGAAGCAGCATGAAGTGATCACCTACAATGCGCAGTTGAAAGAAAATGTTTTAAAGCAGACGCAGGCCGAAATCAATACGCTTACCAACCTGGTGTTTTCGCTTGTTAATAAAACGGAAAATATTCAGGCGCTGCAAAGCTCCTCCCGAAACAGGATAGAAGAAATGCAGCAGAACCTTGACAGTACCCAGGCTTTAATAGAAGGTACAAGAAGGGAACTGACAGAGCTTGTAGCGTTGTTTGCTGAAGCAGGTGACAAACTAAGATTGGTAGAGCAGGATTATAAAAGATCCGAAGTGGAATATAGCGAAGCGAATAGTCAGTATAATGAATTCAACCTGCAGCTCACAAGGCAGCAGAGTAGAATCAACTCTCTGAAGCAGGAGCTGGAATTCAAGAACAAACAAATGAACGACCTGGCACTTCAGATAGAAACAAACGCATCGCAGTTTAAACAGACGCAGGAGAATATAACGGAAAGCAGCGAATTGCTGACAAGTGCGGAAGAAAGTCTGGTAACCTTGATGCGGAAAAAGGAAGAAGAGGAAAAGGTGTTGAACGAGGCGGATCAGGCATACTATAATATCAGGAACATACTTGCTGAGAAGGAATCGGCATTGAAAGTAAAGACAAAAGAGAAAGAGCGGCTGGAGCATCAGCTTAGTGAGATTAAGGATCGATTGAATGAGTTGAAGCTGCAACTTGCCGGGATGAAGGAAAGGCTGCAGGTCGAATTCAGAATCAACCTGGACGATATTATCGATCAGCCCCGAACAGGAGAAGTGCCGGTTGAAGAACTGCAGGAAAAGAGTGAGCGCATGAAAAAAAAGCTGGAAAACCTCGGCGAAATCAACCCCACGGCTATCGAGGCGTACCAGGAAATGAAAAAACGATACGAATTCATACTTGAACAGAAAAACGATCTTGTTACAGCGAAAGACAGCCTGATGCAAACGATCGCCGAAGTGGAAACAACTGCGAATCAGAAGTTCCTCGATACCTTTACGCAGGTAAAGGAAAACTTTATAAAAGTGTTCAAAGCCTTGTTTACGGAAGAGGATCAGTGCGATATGATTTTAGTGACCCCTGATAATCTTGCTGACACGGCCATCGAAATTGTAGCAAAGCCGAAGGGCAAAAGGCCGAGTGCTATCACTCAGCTAAGCGGGGGCGAAAAAACGCTGACAGCGATAGCGCTATTGTTTGCGATTTATCTTATTAAACCAGCGCCGTTCTGTATCCTGGATGAAGTAGATGCACCGCTGGATGATGCCAATGTTGGTAAGTTTACGCAGATGATTCGTAAGTTCAGCGATGAAAGCCAGTTCATCATAGTTACCCACAATAAGATGACGATGAGCGCAGTAGATGTCATCTACGGCGTTACCATGCAGGAGGCTGGCGTTAGTAAACTGGTGCCTGTCGATTTCAGGAGCTTAAGTCCTATTTAATAGAAGGATTCATCTTAGGATTTAATGTGAGGCGTTAAGTATTCCTATTCGCCCGTCCGCGCCTGCCAACCATACAGACTTGCCGTTTTTGGCTTTGCGGCATACATGAAATCCAGTGTTGCTGATCAGCGACCAGTGCATTCCGCCATCTGTCGAGAAGTCCACTCCTGAAGTACCGCAGGCAAGTAATTCCTTCATGGTGATGAATTCAACGCAGGAACGATAGCCATGGGGTGGTTGGGGAGGTACCACCCATGTTTTACCGGCATCTTTTGTTATAAAACAGTTTTTTTCACTTAACGTATCCTGAGTGTAATCGCCTCCCACCACCACGAAGTAGCTACTTCCGTTTCTTTTCTTACTGTCTCTGATAGCTATGGAGTTGGCCCCCGTGCTTGCCTTGCCTTGGGGGAAAGGTAGTTCTACTGGTTTGCCCTTCCAGAGTAAACGGGAACAGCTACCCCCGGTAACAAAGCAGGCTTCTGCCAGGGTAAGGCTTCTTACATTCGTTCCACTGGCAGCAAAGCAGGCTTCGCCAGCGTTGGCTAATGGCAGGCGGTCTTTTGGAATATCGCCCCAGGTGGAGCCTCCATCAAAAGTGCGGCCAATGAAAAATCGTCCATCTACCGGATCTCCGATCACTATTCCGCTTTCTTCGTTCCAGAATTCCATTGCATCGAGGAACATGCCTTTGGTAGTATTGGTATATACTATTTTCCAGGTTTCGCCGCCATCAACCGTCTTCAATAGCTGGGCTGGTTCTTCAATAGCCATAATTACCGCCGTTACAGCGTCGAAAGCTTCTATATCCCGAAAATCTCTTTTCTCAAATCCCTTGACTGCTATCCACTTCCAGGTTTTGCCACTATCCACAGATCTTCCCACGGTTCCCTTATTGCCGCTTACCCAAATGATTTTATCGGTCACTACACTAAGACCACGCAACGATACCTTGTTACCGCTTTGTAAAAGCTGGATACGTTGATTATAGCCCGTTTTAAAGCAGACGATCAGCAGTATAAAAAACAGACTCTTCATATTTATTACCTTTCTTCGAAGATTGTGAATGCATTGTAAAATTAGGGGGTAATCTTTGAACAAAACAGCAGCGATAACCTTATAAGCAAATGCAGGGGAGCGCGCAAGAAAATAAGAAGTATCCTGATGCATAACAATAGCAGAAGCACAAAAAAGCCCATTCATAAAGATGAGCTGGCCATGTTGAAAATCCCACTATACACCATAATTACTTATTTAAATACTGTTTAAATGGAGGAGGATTCATCCGCCTTTTAACAGACCAATTTCCTGTTTTGTAAGGAAAATTGGGCAACCAGTGATGGAAAAGGACTGTTTTAGCCACAATTGGGAACTTTCCCATTAAATAAGAGGGTTTATACGTATAATAATCGGCCTACAAGTTACGCTTAAGAGGAAACATTTATCCTTTGAACCTTGAACTTTAAATCATTATGTACAGGTTTGTAACAATCATAAGTATTCTTGCTTGTTTTGTTCCATTATTCATACTACTGGGTAGAAAATTATGGAAGGAACAGATTTATGTGCTCATCGGCCTGTTCTGGCTATTCAACGGTCTCATTAACATTGCCGTTTTATTTAACATACCAACAAGTGCCAGGCTTGACGAGTACATAGTTGTTACCGCGGATTACCTCGATGTACCGTTCGTGTTATATATCTTTTACCTAGCTTCTGAAGGACTCAGGAAAAAGATAACTATCGTAACACTCTTTAGCTTTATCGGATTTGAATTGGTAGTAAGCCTCTTTAAGGGCTACAATTACGCATCCGCTACAATCATACTGGGGGCGAGTTTAGTCGTGATCCTTTTATTTGGCATTGCAGGCATTGCTTCCTACATAGTTAAGATAGAGCACACACCAAAAGAGAAAGTGATGGTGTTTATATATTCTTCTTTTCTTTTCTTTTATGGTTCCTTCATCATAGTATATTTCTTCAGTTACATCTTCTATTCTGGTGGCGATCAAGACACGATATTTCTTTATTATATCGAGCTGATGCTTGGCTCGATACTTTCCATCTATGGCCTTGCCAAATATGCCAGCCTTCACCAGATAACCAACGAGACCCGGCGTAAAGTAGAGGGATTCTAGCCAATTTTGCAATCATTTACTACATTTCGCTCCGAATCTATACTTTTGCACCTTCAAGTTTATTAAACAGTTACCCTGGTTGTACGAGCGAACAAAACAGTGATGGTATTGTTTACAACTTTTACCGATTCTCCCGAACCTTCGAAATTTTGCTGACAAAGCTGCGCCATATTGAATGTATCTCTTAGACATAGGGCTGGCCCCCCTTTAATGATGCCGGAATAACGCTATGAATTATAGAAGAAGGACAATGATAGCTGTTTTACTTGTTTTGGTTCAGTCATATTGTTACGCGCAGAAAGTGGTAGATACCACAGCCCTTTTAACCGACAGTGCCTCATTGCCCAATTGTGTACAATATGCCCTAGCGCATCAACCGGTGATACAGCAATCGCTTATTGACGAGCGTACCACCGAATACCAGGTGAAAAACAGGTTGGCCGACTGGTATCCCCAGGTTAATTTTAATTACAATCTACAGCACAACTTTCAGGTGCAAACGAATATTATCAATGGCAACCCGATTGCCCTAGGCGTACAAAACACTTCTTCCGGACAGTTTACTTTAAGTCAAAGCCTTTTTAACAGAGATGTGTTACTTGCTTATAGGTCACGGGCAGACGTGAACAGGCAGGCAAGGCAGACTACCACCAGCAATAAAATAGATGTTGCTGTTAATGTGTCCAAAGCCTTTTATGATGTGCTGGCGAGTATGCAGCAGATAAAAGTGGCCGGCGAAGATATTCTAAGGCTGGAAAGGAGCCTGAAGGATGCACGCGCCCGGTATGAATCCGGAATTGCTGACAAAACAGATTACAAGAGGGCAATGATAGCCCTTAACAATACGGTAGCTTCCCGTAAAAGCAGCGAGGCGGCTTTAAAAGCAAATGTTCAGTATCTTAAGTCTCTGATGGGATATCCCACCGACGGGGAGCTGAAAATAGAGTATGATAGTCTGCAAATGGAACGCGAGGTGCAGATGGATACGCTTCAACGGGCAGACTATAAAAGCAGAATTGAATTCAGTTTGCTGGAAACCCAGCAGCGATTGCAGCAGGCAAATCTGAAATACCAGAAATGGAGCTTCCTTCCCTCACTATCCGCTAATGGCGCTTACAATCTTAATTATTTCAACAATAAATTCGCCAATTTATACACCAACAATTTTCCCAGTTCCTTTGCTGCGCTTACGCTTACCCTTCCTATTTTTCAAGGGGGCAGGAGAACGAACAATATCAGGATAGCTGAATGGGATCTTACCCGCACCAACTGGGATATCGCCAATCTGAAGAATTCAGTGAGTGCGGAATACGAACAAGCTATCGCCGGGTACAAAAGCAACTACGCCAGTTACCTCGCATTGAAAGAGAATCTCGTTGCCGCCCAGGAGGTATATGATGTTATCCAGTTGCAGTACAGGGCAGGGATCAAAACGTATCTGGAAGTGATCACATCGGAAACCGATCTCCGGGCCGCCCGTTTCAATTATATAACTGCCCTCTACCAGCTTCTTTCCAGTAAGATAGATGTGCAGAGGGCATTGGGGCAGATCAACTACTAATCATACTAAACCGATATAGATGTTTAATACAGTCAAAATTCTTAGTACCCTATTTTCAATGGCCCTTCTTACAGCCTGTGGTGGTGATAAACCGAAACAGCAGGGACCTCCCCCCGCAACGGCCGTTTCTGTTTCAACCGTTCAGGTGGCTGATGCTGTGTATTACGAGGAATTTCCAGCATCGGTTACCGCCCTGAACGAGATTGAACTGAGGGCGCAGGTGAGCGGCTACGTTACCGGCATTTTCTTTAAAGATGGAAGTAAAGTGAGAAAGGGACAACGGTTATACGCAATCGATGCCCAGGTTTATAGCGCGAATGTGCAGGAGGCTACGGCAAACCTGCAGGTGCAGGAAACAAACCTGGCAAAGACACAGAAAGATGCAGAACGCTACCACGAGCTGGATAAGCAGGATGCAGTTGCCAAGCAGCAAGTAGATTACGCCGACGCAGCTCTTGAAGCCGCCAAGAAGCAGGTAGCAGCGGCACGCGCCGGTGTAAGCGCCGTGCGGGCAAACGTGCAGTTTGCCAATATTACGGCCCCCTTCAGTGGAACTATAGGCATATCTCAGGTGAAAACGGGAACGGCAGTAGTTGCAGGTCAAACCATTCTCAATACTGTTTCCACCGACAATCCTATTGCGATAGATATTGCTGTAAGCCAGGATGAGATATACCGGTTCATCCAGTTGCAGCAACAGCCGAAAAGCGCAGGCGATTCCCTTTTTACGCTCGCTTTCGGACCAGAGATCTATCCTTACCCCGGTACCATCAATCTGATAGACAGGGCGGTGGATCCCCAGACAGGGACTATCAAGATCAGGCTTGTTTTTCCTAATGATAAAGGGATGCTTAAGCCTGGTATGAATGGTACGTTACGCGTTAAAAACAGTGACTCGAAGAATAGCATCGTGATACCCTATAATGCAGTTACCGAGCAACTGGGCGAGTACTTCGTGTATGTGCCTGGCGACAGTAATAAAGTGAGTCAGCGTAAAATAGTGCTTGGAAACCAGGTAGACGCCAACGTAATCATAAAGAAAGGCCTGAAAGAAGGCGAGAAGATCGTGGTACAGGGAATGCAGGGTCTGAAGGAAGGTTCCGTGATAACGACGACGCCGGTACAGCAGCAGAGCGCGCCTGCTGCTAAAAAGTAAACGAGTAGTTTAAAACAAGATATCCATATAATGATAGCAGATACTTTCATAAAACGCCCGGTAACGGCGATCGTAATATCGGTAGTAATCGTGCTTGTAGGCCTTATAGCGCTCAATACGCTGCCCATTGCACAGTATCCCGATATTACTCCGCCAACGGTAAGCATTTCCGGTAATTTTACCGGGGCAGATGCTCAGACAGTGGAGCAAACGACCACTACCGCGATAGAGACGCAGGTTAATGGAATACCGGGCATGACTTACATGAGCAGTAACAGTACCAGTAGCGGGCAAAGCAGTATCAACGTGAACTTCGAAATAGGTACTGATGTCAACATCGCCGCTCTCGATGTGCAGAACCGCGTGAGCGTTGCGGAACCCTCACTACCCGATGTGGTAAAGCGGCTCGGGCTTACCGTGAGAAAAAGAAACCCCAGTATCATGATGGCGATCGCCATCTTTTCACCCAACGGGACGCACGACACCAAGTTTATAGGTAATTATACCAACATTTATCTGAAAGATGCTTTACAGCGTGTAAAAGGAGTAGGGGATATCGTATCCCGTGCAGATGATTTCAGTATGCGTATCTGGCTGAATCCTGAAAAGCTGGCTGCTCTGCGTATGACTGCCGGAGATATTACAGCTTCACTTGCCGAACAGAACCTGCAGGTGGCTGCCGGCACGATAGGAGGCACGCCGCAGCCTACTATTCAGAGCTTTGAATACAGCGTGCTGACCAATAGCCGTATCAATAAAGTGGAAGACTTTGAAAACATTATCGTACGCACTGTTCCTGAAGACGGAAGCATCGTGTATCTCAAAGACGTGGCAAGGGTTGAACTGGGAAGATTCGACTATTCCAGCAATGCTTACGTGAACGGAAAACCCGCATCTTTTATTCTGCTTTACCAGGCACCCGGCGCAAACGCCCTGGATACTTATGATGGTGTGATGCGCGCGATGGAGGAACTGAAAAAGAGCTTTCCGAAAGATATGGATTACCTGCTGCCGCTGGAAACGGTTACGGTAGTGCGAACTTCCATTAACGAGGTGGTACACACGCTCATAGAAGCGCTTATACTCGTTGTGATAGTGGTGTTTCTGTTTCTGCAGAACTGGAGGGCTACACTTATACCCGTACTTGCCATTCCCGTATCGCTGATAGGCACTTTCATATTCTTTATTCCACTTGGTTTTACCATCAATACGCTTACACTTTTTGCATTCGTACTGGCCATCGGTATTGTGGTGGATGATGCTATCGTGGTGGTGGAAGCCGTGCAGCATTATATGGATCACCAGAAACTGACAGCCAGGGAAGCGACTAAAAAAGCCATGCAGGACATTTCAGGCCCGGTAATAGCCATTGCACTGATACTTGCAGCGGTGTTTGTGCCCGTTAGCTTTGTACCCGGCATCGTAGGGCGCCTTTACCAGCAGTTTGCCATTACCATTGCTGTTTCGGTACTTATTTCTGCCTTCGTTGCCCTGTCTCTTACGCCGGCGCTTTGTATATTGCTGCTAAAGCCTTCCAAAGACGAACACGCCAAAAAGAACATCTTCGATAAATTCTTTGCGGGATTCAACCGCTGGTTCGGTAAAGTAACGGGCTCCTACACCAGGGGTGTAGGCGGGTGGATCAGGAAAACACCGTATGTTCTGGTGATGCTGGTTTGCCTTATAGTGGGGCTGGTTTTTCTTTTCAACAGTAAGCCTACCGGGTTTATACCGAGTGAAGATGAAGGCCGCCTGTTCGTAACTTACGAAATGCCAGAAGCTACTTCCACTGCACGAAGCGTTGAAATGCTGAAGCAGGTGATGAATCGGGTGAGCAGCATACCCGAAGTAAGGGTGGCAGGGGGGCTGGCAGGCCTGAACGTTATCAGCTTTTCCAATAAATCGAACGTGGGCACCATCTTCGTGAACCTGAAGCCCTGGGAAGAAAGAGAGGGTGAAGAGCACCATGTGCAAAGCGTGGTTGCCAAAATACAACAGAAGACCGGAGACATCAAGGAAGCAAGGATTCTTACAATCTCTCCCCCCGCTATTCCAGGCCTCGGGCAAACGGCCGGTTTCACGTTTGAACTGCAGCAAACCAC
>JACMJX010000086.1 GCA_014380425.1 Chitinophagaceae bacterium
TAAATGGGGTTGCGCAGCTTGAGACGCTGCTCGATGAAATACGGACGCATGTCGAAGATAGCTTCTACTTTCTTGGCTATTTGGCCATCTGTGAGTTTTACTTTAGCTGTGCCGAATGTATTAACATTGATGCTGGTAGGCTGTGCCACGCCTATGGCATAGGAAACCTGAACCAGCACTTCATTGCAAAGACCTGCAGCAACAAGATTCTTGGCAATATGGCGGGTAGCGTACGCAGCAGACCTGTCTACCTTAGACGGATCCTTACCACTGAATGCGCCGCCACCATGGGCGCCTTTACCGCCGTAAGTGTCCACGATGATCTTGCGGCCGGTAAGACCCGTATCACCATGCGGTCCGCCAATTACGAACTTGCCCGTTGGGTTGATATGATACTTGATCTTTTTAGTGAAGAGGTGCGCATATTTTTTATACTTCGCCTGAACGCGCGGAATAAGAATATTGATGATATCTTTCTGGATCTTCTTCAGCATTTTCTCTTCTTCATCGAAGTCGTCGTGCTGTGTAGATACAACTATTGCATCGATCCTTATGGGCTGATTGTTGTCGTCATATTCAAGAGTTACCTGGCTCTTGGCATCTGGGCGCAGATATTTTATTTCATTGTTCTCTCTTCTCAAAGCCGCAAGTTCGATGAGTATTTTGTGAGCGAGATCGAGCGCCAGCGGCATATAGTCGGCGGTTTCATTGGTGGCATAGCCAAACATCATACCCTGGTCGCCAGCGCCTTGTTCTTCTTTCTTTTTCTTATCTACACCCTGGTTGATATCTGAAGACTGTTCGTGGATAGCCGAAAAAATACCGCAGGAATTCGCCTCGAACATATATTCACTCTTCGTGTATCCTATTTTCCGAATAACGCCCCGTGCGATTTCCTGCACATCGAGATAGGCTTTTGATTTCACCTCTCCTGCCAAAACTACCTGCCCGGTGGTTACAAGGGTTTCACAGGCAACTTTAGAATTCGGGTCAAATGCGAGAAAGTTGTCGATTAAGGCGTCGGAGATCTGGTCGGCTACTTTATCAGGATGTCCTTCAGATACACTCTCAGATGTAAATAAATACGGCATGGTAAATTGAAATAATAGGTTTTATGAAACTCGGGTAAAAGTATGTATTAATTTGGTAAACAGAAAAAGGGCCCTGCAAAACATTCCATTCTGTGATTATTTCGCCAGATCGGTGTATAACTTGAGGTAGTCCGTTAGATCGGATTCAGCATTGAATGCAAGCACTTTTTTCCCTCTCACCTTGCCAAACTCCTCCTGAAGCGTTTTATCTATTTTCTCAGCACCGAATGAAATGGCATCTGCGTAAGCCGCGCCTCCTTTAAATAAAGCAGTATTGGTACCCTCTTTAAAAACTTCCAGGTCTTTATCCTTTATATTAGCGTGAATCTGGGCTATCCGGATAAAGTCAGCCCCCAGTTTTTCCTTGAATGTGTTCTGTCCAATCGTGAAAATGACTTTGCTGTTCGCAAAAACAGGTTCTTTCTTATACACTGTTTTCAAATACAATGGAATAAGGCCGGTCATCCAGCCGCTGCAATGAATGATATCAGGAGGCCAGCCAAATTTCTTTACCGTTTCAAGCGCACCCTTGCAGAAAAAAACCGTTCTCAGCGCATTATCTTCATACCATTTTTCACTCTCATCATGAAAAACATACTTGCGTTTGAAAAGATCCTCGTTATCTAAAAAATAAATCTGCAAGCGGGCATTGGGTAAAGAAGCAACTTTAATCTGTAATGGATAATCATCGTTGTCAACGGATACATTTATTCCCGACAGACGCACCACTTCATGAAGGCGATGTCTTCTTTCGTTGATCATCCCGAAACGCGGCATTATACATCTTATTTCAAAACCATTCTCATTCGACTTTATAGCCAGTTTATTCACTACCTCGGCAAACTCCGACATTTCCAGATAAGGAGACATCTCGTTTGCAATGAATAAAATTCTTTTCTTTGTTGACATTATCAGTAATATTGATGAGAAAAGCTTTTTGGAAATTAGTTTGCGAAGGTAGGGGTTTTCGACGGAATTTAGTACTGTGGCTAACTCCAGACCTCTAAATGCATTATCATGATCCTTTTTAAAAATTCAGAAGACCTGATAGCTTATATAAAACGAAAGGGATTCGGTAAGCCTGATATTGGTTTTATTCCAACAATGGGCGCACTGCACCAGGGCCACCTTTCCCTCATTGAAGCATCGAGGAAAGAAAGGGCTTTTACACTCTGCAGTATTTTTATCAATCCCACTCAATTTAATGATCCCGGCGATTATCATAACTACCCTGTAACACTCGAAAACGATATAGAGCTTTTGGAACAGGCAGAAACGGATGCGCTTTTTTTACCTTCTGCGGCAACCATCTATCCTGATGGTACCAGGCAACTCCGCCATTATGAGTTGGCAGGACTGGAGGATGTACTGGAAGGAAAGTTTCGGCCGGGGCATTTTCAGGGTGTTTGCCAGGTTATGCACCGCCTGTTGACTATAGTAGGCGCCGCACACCTCTACATGGGGCAGAAAGATTACCAGCAATGCATGGTTGTTCAACAACTGATCGACCAAACCGGGCTGGAAGTGGAACTTCATGCCTGCCCCACAATGAGAGCGTCAGGTGGATTGGCCATGAGCAGCCGCAATGCACGTCTCACGGAAGCCGAACGCCAGCGAGCAGTCGCCATACACAACACCCTTACATACATCCATGAGCATCTAAGTAAGGGCAGCCTGCAGGAGCTCAAGAAGCATGCAACGACGCTCCTGGAAAAAGAAGAATTTAAGGTGGATTATGTGGAACTGGCCGATGCAGATACACTCGAGATCGTCCATACCTGGAACGGAAAAACAGCCCTGGTCGCCCTTGTGGCCGCTTTCCTGGGCCAGGTGCGATTGATCGATAATATGAAAGTTTCCGGTTAATATGCTTACTTTTGTGCCCTTAAAAATTTAATCATCCAACCCTTAATGGTTGAAACTGATAACGCTCAATGGACATAGAAATTCTGAAGTCTAAGGTACACAGGGTAGTAATTACGGAAGCGGATCTCAATTACGTAGGAAGTCTTACACTCGATGAAGATCTGATGGAAGCGGCCAATATGATTGAATATGAAAAGGTTCAGATCGTGAACGTGAATAACGGAAGCAGGATCGAAACCTATCTTATTAAAGGCAAAAGGGGCTCGGGCGTGTGCTGCCTCAATGGCCCTGCTGCCAGGCATGGCGCTGTAGGCGACATAGTTATCGTGATCTCTTATACACGAATGGATTTTGAAGAAGCGAAGAAATTCAAACCTTTCGTTATCTTTCCAAAAGAGGGAAATAAAATTTGATTCCCTTAGTTTAAGAGGCAGCCCCGGGCAAAAATTGAAGCACTATGTCAAAAACACTGGTTAACGTTCTAAAGTATGCCTTTTTCATAGCGCTGGCGGTACTGTTTGTCTGGTTAAGCATCAGGGGTTTGAACGAAGAGAAATGGCGGGAACTGAAGGACGCATTATCCAGGGCCAACTATCTTCTTGTGTTTCCCATTTTATTCATGCTATTACTTAGTAACTGGTTAAGGATGCTTCGATGGAGAATGCTGATAGAGCCTATGGGCTACCATCCTTCCCGCATCAATATGTTTCTTGCGATTCTTATAGGTTATTTCGTGAACTACGGCGCTCCGCGTCTGGGTGAGGTAATAAAATGCACCATCCTTGCCCGTTACGAAAAAGTACCCGCCGA
Source organism: Chitinophagaceae bacterium (assembly GCA_014380425.1). Classification (GTDB taxonomy): domain Bacteria; phylum Bacteroidota; class Bacteroidia; order Chitinophagales; family Chitinophagaceae; genus JADCRZ01. Next base: position 3,768 of record JACMJX010000086.1, read on the forward strand.
CAAGCTGGTAGGCACTATTGTAGCGGAGCGTGCTGTGGACCTGGTGAGCCTGGTGATCGTATTTGGAATTACATTCATTATCCAGTTCGATGTGATAAGCACTATGACGATGTCGAGTATTCTTCCGGCGCTTAAAAATGCCGACGGCACCACTTCTACCTGGCGGATTGCTGCAGTGGCAGGTGGGCTGATTCTTTTCTTTTTCCTTGTCAGGTTCCTGTTTTCCCGGTTCGGA
>JACMJX010000007.1 GCA_014380425.1 Chitinophagaceae bacterium
AACCTGGATGCTACGGAAGAGCAGCTTAATTTCCCTACTTTTTACGGTTCCGGTAAAAACGGATGGTTCAATACCAAAAATGAGCAGTGCGAAGGTATAGAGCCTTTGCTAGACGGTATTCTTCAGTATGTTCCTGCCCCTAAAGTAGCGGAAGGCCCTCTCCAGATGCAGATCACTTCTCTCGACTATTCTTCCTTCCTCGGCCGTATCGCGGTGGGTAAGGTAGCTAGAGGCTCCATCAAAGAAGGTGTTCAGTATGCACTGATGCAGGCCGATGGCACTATAAAACGCCCTAAAGTAAAAGAACTATACACTTTTATGGGGATGGGTAAAAAGAAAGCTACTGAAGTGATCGCCGGCGATATTTGCGCCGTAGTAGGTCTTGAAGATTTCAATATCGGCGATACCATTGCCGATAATGAAAACCCGGAAGCATTACCGGTTATTAGTGTGGATGAACCTACCATGAGTATGCTATTCGGCATCAATAACTCTCCCTTCTTTGGACGGGAAGGTAAATTTGTTACCAGCCGCCACCTGAGAGACAGGCTGATGAAAGAAACTGAAAAGAACCTGGCGTTAAGAGTAGAAGATACCGATAGTGCCGATAGCTTCCTTGTTTTCGGACGGGGTATCCTTCACCTGGGCATCCTGATAGAAACCATGCGCAGAGAAGGGTTTGAACTTACTATCGGGCAGCCACAGGTACTGGTTAAAGAAATAGATGGTAAAAAGCACGAGCCGTTTGAAATACTGGTAGTGGATGTACCCGGTGATTACAGCGGTAAAGTAATTGACCTGGTGACACAGAAGAAAGGCGAAATGCTGATTATGGAGAGCAAGGGCGAAATGCAGCACCTTGAATTCGAAATCCCTTCAAGAGGGCTGATCGGTCTCCGGTCACAGATGCTTACCAATACCGCCGGAGAAGCTGTAATGGCTCACCGCTTTCTGGAATATAAGCCTTGGAAAGGATCCATCCCGGGTAGAAATAACGGGGTGTTGCTCTCTAAAAACCAGGAACGTACCACGGGCTATTCTATCGATAAATTACAAGACCGCGGTAAATTCTTCGTAGACCCGGGTGAAGAAGTGTACACCGGCCAGATCATCGCCGAGCACATCAAACCGGGAGATTTGGTAGTAAACGCTACGGAACCTAAAAAACTCACCAACCACCGCGCAAGCGGAAGTGATGATGCTTCCCGTATTGCTCCAAAAACCCTTCTTACGCTCGAGGAGTGTATGGAGTACATTCAGCACGACGAGTGCATAGAAGTAACGCCAAAGAGCATACGGATGCGGAAGCTTGTTCTGGATGAAGACGAAAGAAAGAGGGTTTCTAAAAAACAAGGTGCAGAAGCTTGATTAAGAACACTTTAGAAATAGAAAGAGCCCCGTAAAGGGGCTTTTTTATTGTGCCTCTATGCCATTTTGGATAATAAAGACGATCGCTTTCCGTTATCCTATACAATTTTCTGTACATATCTTTTACTTAAAGTCCATCCATGAGAACCAAATTAATTGCCTCTTTTGCAGGAGTATGTCTGATTACTACTCTGTATATAACCTATAGACTCTATGATCTCAGCTCGATAATACCTCAACTAAGCATAAAAACCGCTGCTCTGGATGATAGGATCTCCAAGGTAGAAGTCCTGGGCCAAAGCAATTCGGATGAAATTGCTACTATTGGCAAGTTTGTACGTGCACAGAACAAAGAAATGGAGTATGAGTCTTTACCCAAGTATGAAGGCGAGAATACCACCGAGGTGTATAAGAGCGGAAAGAAGAGTAACAGACCGGCCAAAAACAAAAGAATCAGCTCTCCACAAAATAATAAATCGACCCTTACAGTTAATCGGGGGAGCAGCAATAGAAATGCAGTGATTTCAGTGAGTAATAACAATACAAACGTCGCGAAACCCGCAAGTGGCGACCCTGAAGGAGACGCCAAAACGAGCGCACATATGATTCTTAATGAAAGGATGCACCAGCTTAAAGCGTATGCAGCGCAAAACAGCCTCGACAAGGAATATGCCCTTATTGCAGATATGGGTATCAGTTCTGCTAAAAAGAGGTTTTATCTGATCGACCTCAATAAAATGGCCATCGCGAAAAGCGGCCTGGTAGCCTACACAAAAAAAGGCGATAATTCAGCCAAAGTGTACAGAATTGAAAGAACAGGAATGGAGTTCTATGAGCTTTATAGCCTCGACAAGAACGGCAATGTAATCTCCCCGGAGCCCGAAATCCTGAGCCCGGTAAACTGTGTTCCCAATGCCGAGGATGACGGCTTATCCTGCCAAAGCGATGCAGGGCCCGGCATTTCCCCCAAGCTCTTTGGTGAAATACATCAGCTAATAAAAGCTAGAAAAAAGCCGATGCTTTTGTGGATGTTTAAATAACTTTGTGGAAATATTTAAGATATGAGGAAGTGGAGTTCTGTGGTTTTGATAGCTATTATGCTTACGCTCGGTGCTTACCAGGCAGAAGCACAATGTTCTATCTGTACTAAAACGGCGCAGCAGCTGGGTGAGAAGCCTGCAAAGGCTCTTAATTTTGGTATTGTATATCTTGCCTTTGCTCCCCTCGCCATTTTTGGTGTTATTGGTTATAACTGGTTTAAGAATAATAGATAAGGCCTGTCTTTAGTAGTAGGTCTCCAGAAATTTGTAAAGGTTAAAGCTGCCTGCATTACGGGCTTCCTTAATCTTTTCGTTTAAAGCCGTTCTGTCTATATCATTCATTCTTTTCTTCTGTATCAACTGCCATGCTTTTTCTGCCAGCAGCCAGTCTTTCTTCTCGTTCTTAGTTCCCCGATTTATATGCGCTGTTATTTTGCCAAACAGCTCCAGGATGCCATCCTGTTGGGAGGCTATCGTTTTTACGATAGCAACTTCTTCCTCGCTTCTGCGGAATGCAGGTGCCAGCATCAGGTGGAGATTCCTGATATAGACGTCGGCATCAGGCCTGTCTGCCTTGTTTACCACAAATATATCCGCTATCTCCATGAGACCAGCTTTCATAGTCTGCACTTCATCACCCGCTTCCGGCACTAATACAACCACGGTCGTATCTGCCAATCCTGTTATTTCAATTTCACTTTGCCCTATGCCCACTGTCTCGATAATTATGTAATCGAAGCCGGCCGCTTTCAACAGATCTGTGATCTCTATTATTTTCGGACTTAACCCCCCCAGGGAGCCCCTTGAAGCGAGCGAGCGTATGTACACCTTGGGGTTGGTGTACCAGTTGCTCATTCTAACACGATCTCCCAGCAGCGCACCGTGATTGAAAGGGGAGGATGGGTCAACGCATAGAATGGCTACGTTCTTTTGCTGCTTTATTATTTCACCTATCAATGCATCCGTAAGCGTGCTTTTGCCTGCGCCGGGAGGGCCGGTGATGCCTATAACCGGCGTGTTCACGGATGGCAGTGCCTGTAATAACTGTTCGTACCCTTCCACTTCGTTTTCGATAAGTGAGATAGAGCGCGCTATGGTGGGGAAATGCCCCTGCACTATTCTTTCGGTACTCGAAGCAGGCATCCGGTAACTATAAATTAGGTTAGATCAATAAAAGCACACAATATAAACAAAACATCTAGCTGTATCTATCTGGGTTAGTTCCATGGCAGAAACTTCTCTGCCTGCACTTGCAAAAGGCGCGGCCTCGCTGTATTTAAAGGCAGGCCATTTAAGATCGTCTCATATTTCTTTAGATAAGCCGCTGCCATTCGAAAGGAGTTAAAATTATCTGCCACGTACTGGTGACAATAACGGCGGTTGTAATCACCAAACTGTTGCATTGCTGTAGCCAGTACTTCTGAACTGTCAGACAAAAAACCAACTTCCTTTGTTACCAGTTCCGGTAGGGATCCGTATGGGGTGCCGAAAACAGGGCAACCATAAAAGAGACTTTCGATGATGGCAAGACCAAAAGGCTCATGCCATTTTACTGGAAAAAGAAATCCTCTTGAGTGCTGAAGAAGACCTGTTTTCTTTTCACCCCCCACATTTCCGTAAAAGGATATCCTGGGGTGGATCGTTAGCCTGAAACCCATTCTAAAGTTCAGGCGATTTCCACCCATTACTTTCAGTTTCGCAGAAGGGATTTGACGTATTACCTGTATCGCACCCTTTACATTCTTTAAGCGCCAGGCAGCATTTCCCAGAAAGTGAAAATAGTTTCCAGGTTGCTGCAGCAGGGGCTTCTCGTAGTCGTTCCAATCGATACCATTATAAACAAATGAGTTGGACCCAAACCTGGAAGCATGATTCGCCGATACAAAAACAGTGTTGATATCCAGTTCCTGAAGATCGTTCCGGTTGCCATGCATCGTAATCAGGTAAGGTACTTTAACGGGTCCGTCAGGAGGGCTGTTGAAATGAACGATATCAACGTATTCCGGAATCTGGTCGGTGATCTTCTTGCCGGAATCTATGAAAAGAACCCTGGCAAAGTGGCAACGCGATCCGGCAGCTACAAGATAAGATACGTTATGACCCATCCTGGCAAGCTCTTTACCGAGATACCAGATAACGCGCTCTGTTCCACCATAATGGACCACCGGTATTCTAGTATTATTTACGATTAAAATATTCATTGTTACCGGTTCTTAGAGAAACGCATTATTTATTTAACCAGCTTATAGTTCTTAAAGGAAAACAGTCGTTTCCCAGTTGCTTTTTCCACATAATAAAGAATTCTATCCTTCCATTTAAAGCGCTTCCTGCTGGTATCGATGTTTAAGCTCCAGTTCGTGTTTTTAATTCGTGGCTTCATCACTTCTGGATGGGTATTGGGAAAGAGCGCCAATGAATCGAAGTCGTCAAAATTAAACAGCTCCAGCTCGCGTTTCTTCATATTCATCGTCTCGTCACTATGCCATAATGCACCTACTCTTTCCAGCTTGTTTTTCATAAGCAGGGGGCTTTTTACCCACCCGTAGTGATAGATGCAGGCGTCGATCTGTTTTACCTTTAGTTTCTTTCCGTTCTTGCGAAAGCCTTGCGCATCTTTGTAGGAACGGATGCTTTTGTTGTTACGTATAATACGGATCTCTTTATTGTACCAACGGCGGCTGTCGCCCACATAGTCATAAGTTCCGTAAAAATGCAGATAGTTAAACAATAAGCCTTCAACCTGCTGTTCATTTTTATATTCAAGACAGGCTTCTTTTATAGCCAGGTGATATTTTTCATGCAACACTTCATCGGCTTGTATGTAGAAAGCCCAGTCACTGTCAGCAGCAACCAATTGAAAAGCCTTATCTGTTTCAACGGCAAGCACCTGTCCGCCAGTGCGGAGTGCGGGATCCCATATGGAGTCGATGATCTTCATCTTATTGCTTTTGATACTTTCCAGCAAGGCCCTCGTACTATCGGAGCTGTCGCCGGCAAGCACTATCATCTCATCAACTAAAGGTAGTATTGACGTAATGGATTCCACTACCGGGTAATCGTTTATTACTGCATTCTTAATGATGGTAAATCCGCTGATTTTCATAATCGCTTTTCAGTTGAATTTCCAGCGCGTTATATATGGAAGCGGCGCTGATCTTCTCCATACAATGGCATTCCCTGCTATTCTTTTTGCATTGGCCACAGGGCGCATCGGCTACAAACACCTGTGCTTTAGGCCCTATAGGCGCCCACCGCCCCGGATGCAAGGGGCGAATAGGAGGATAGATACCAAAAGCATCTTTCCCTAAAGCACCGGCGAGGTGTATAGGTCCCGTGCTGGAAGCTACCATCCCGTCGCAAGCGTGTATGAATGATATGAATTCAGATAAATTCATTTTCCCCGTAGTATCGCAAACAAGATCTCCTACCGCATCAAACAAGGGCTGCAATAACAAACGTTCTTTTGCAGTGCCTGAAATAAAAACAGCATAGCGGGTGAGATCCAGCAAGTGCACGAGCTCAATATAGTTCTCCAGGGGCCATTCCCTTCCATTTCCCTGAGATTTGGGGTGAAGGATCAAATTGTACTTATCCTTGCTGAGTATCGAACGCAAGGCTTCTGGTAATGGCTGCAATCTTTCGATTCCCGCAAGTGGCCCCAACTGCTGCAGCGAGTAAGTGCCTGTAATGTTAAACGGTCGCAACAAGGCCAGGTTTAACTGTGCTTCATGAAGATCGGAGTTTTTTCTGCTAAGTCTTAATAGCTTGTTGCAGGTAAACCAGTGATAAAGCCGGCTGGTAGTTCCTATCCGCAGCGGGATACCAAGTTGCCGGGCGCGCCTGGCAATAGCAGCAACAGGAAATACATGAATGATGCACTCCGGCTTTGCTCCTTCTATACTTACCGGCTGCTTAAGGAAATCTTCAACATCGATAAAAACATCTACATGCCTGCAAGCTTCAATTACCGGCCGGGTGTAGTGTTTACCCATAAAAGCAATGCTGCATCCTGGAAACTGTTTTTTCAATAAAGCAGTCATCGGAAGGGTCAGCACAACATCTCCGATACTATCGGTTCGGCTGATGATGATGTTGCGTGGAACGTTCTTCATGGCTTACTGGTATTGGGATCCTCATAAGTGTACATATCACGAAGCTTCGCATAGCGTGAAAAACTTGCGTATGCATTCATAAAAGCGATCGTAAAACCTTGTATGCCATCGAGGAATCCCAGCTTCAATACATAGGATTTCATAAACGCCACCCAGGGGCTCAGTATTATCTTATACGCCGGAGCCTTCCTGTTCTTTTTATAATATATTAATGCTGTTTGGCTCGTATAGCTCTCCAACTTCTTATGATGTTCGTTGAACCTGTAATAAGGATAATGAATAATATCTCCTTTAAGATGCCGGCTTTTCTGAGGTGTTTTAAACTCGATCCTGTCATGTGGATTCTCTCCACCCCAATAAGCTACTTCCCGGTTGAAAAGCCTTACTTTCCTGTCGGGATACCAACTACCGTGGCGGATAAATCTTCCGCCGTACCAGGTGCAGCGGTTCATATTATAGGATGCGTACGGATCCGATTCCTTCGCTTTCAGTATAGATGCTTCCAGCGTTGGATCGATGGCTTCGTCGGCATCCAGGCTCAAAACGAAGCTATGGGTGGCAAGGGAAAGCACCTTATTTTTTTGCTCTATATGGCCTTCAAAAGGATGTGAAAAAACGCGGGCGTGTTTCTGTTTCGCTATTTCTACTGTATTGTCTGTTGACATGGAATCGAGCACTACTACTTCATCGGCGATATTTTTAACGGAATCTATGCACCGTCCTATATTTCTCTCTTCATTATAGGTAATTATTACAACCGAAAGCTTGTTCATGCGCACTCCTTTAATCAGTAAAAATACAGCAGTATGCCTTAAGAATGGAATATTTTCTCCAAACCCCTGTAACTGATAATTTCCTACTTTTACCAGCCCGAAATAAAAAAAGTTATGACCAATTTTATTCCAATATTCCCCCTGGGAATCGTAGTATATCCCGGTGAGCATCTTAACCTTCATATCTTTGAACCGCGCTATAAACAGATGATAACGGAATGTTCGGAAGCAGGACGCCCCTTTGGTATTCCAACGGTTATCGACAATAAAATGGGTGATATGGGTACCATGGCAGAGGTTGTAGAAATTTCAACTGTTTACCAGGGCGGGGAGATGGATGTAAAAACAAAAGGAGTAAAGATCTTCCGCATACTGGAAACCGTCAAGCTGGTGCCGGATAAACTATATGGAGGCGCAATAGTTACTTATCCCGATACTACGGAGGATGATGGCCAAACGGAACTGATGCTGAAAGTTATAAGTGCTGTAAGGCAACTGCACCAGCTGCTTAAAGTGGACAAGGATTTTAAGAAACCCGACCAGGAATTGTTATCATATGACCTTGCCCACCATGCAGGCCTTTCCCTGGAAGAAGAATACGAACTCCTGGGCCTTTTGCACGAACTGCAAAGACAGGAATACCTTAAAAGGCACCTCGGTAAAGTGATTCCTATGCTTACAGAAATGGAGCTACTGAAAGACAAGATCATACTGAACGGGCACTTTAAGAATCTTTCCTCATTCGACCTTTGATATTATGGCAACTATATGTTTCGATTTTGGCAATACCCGCCTTAAATACGCCGTATTTGAGCAGGGAAACTTAAAGGAAGAAAATGTGCTGGAAAACGACGATCCTTCTACAATAGAAAAACTGCTGACATCCGTAGCTCCTGAAAAGACCATTCTCTCCTCCGTAATAGCACATAACCCGGCTATCGAACCTGTTTTAGCGGCTCACTCCCAATTTCACAAGCTGTCGTACGATTCCATTCTTCCATTTACTTCACCCGTTGGAAGGCCTTCTTCAATAGGTGCAGACCGGCTGGCGCTCTGCGCCGCTGCCGTAAATCTTTTTCCGGGAAAGAACAATCTTGCCATCGGCCTGGGCACCTGCATTACGTACAATTTTATAAACAAAAAGAAAGAGTTTATAGGCGGCAGCATCTCCCCTGGTATGGATATGCGCTTCCGTTCGCTTCATACATTTACCGCCAGGCTGCCGCTTTTAAAGGAAGAATGGAACTTTCCTCTTATGGGATATGATACCGCTACCAATATCCTGAGTGGCGTACTGCTGGGAATGGCAAAGGAAATAGATGGTTTTATAGACGCCTACGGCGAAAAGTATGGTAATTACAACGTTTTATTAACAGGGGGTAACGCCCTGTATTTTGTGCCTCACCTTAAAAACAGGATATTTGCCGATCCGGATTTAATATTTAAAGGTCTTTATGCCATTAGCGAATGTAATTAGTAAAAGGTTAGTGTTGGCTATAGTTGTTTGCTTTTTCATGAGTGCCTGTGAAAACGATGAAACGGCTATAGATGCCCTAACCCGGAAGCGGCTTCAGATAGACGAAGGCGTTAAGATAGTAAGCTATTTCAGCAGCGATGGGAAGGTAAAAGCAAAACTAACCGCTCCGCTCATGCGCAACTATCAAACGGACTCCCCCTATATCGAGTTTCCAAACACACTGCATGTCGATTTCTTTAATGATAGCACCGATGCTATAGAAAGCCAGCTGAATGCCCGGTACGGCAAGTACCGTGAAAACGAGAAAAAGGTTTTTCTGAAAGATAGTGTGGAAGTATTTAATATATCCGGCGATACGCTGCGTAGCATGGAACTTTGGTGGGATCAGCAAAGAAAGGAGTTTTACACCGATAAACCGGCCCGCATTTATCGCAGTGATCATACGGTTATCTACGGCCGCAACGGCCTTACCGCTTCACAGGATTTCTCTGATGTTACCATTCATGAAGCATCGGGCGTAGCGCCTCTTCCAAAAGATGCAGGCCTCAATTAAAGAATGGAGTGATATTAGAACATTAGCTCCTTTACCTTCTCTTTATCTTCTTTCTCTTTCCTAAGATCAAACATAGTTCCGAAGATAAGATCCCAGAGCGTGGAGCTTACACCGAAGCCCATTTCTTCGTTTTTATAATGATGCAGGTGATGGTTACGCCACAATGGTTTCATCCATTTAAACGGCGGATGCCAGGCATGAATGGCAAAATGCATAGTACCATACATCAGGTACCCTAAAAGGAAACCGGGAAAGAACATATACACATATTCCCCCATTATGAAATACTGCAGACTAAAAACGATACAGGCAAGTATAAGGCTGGGAACGGGTGGCATAAAAAGCCGCTCCCTGTCCCTCGGGTATTCATGATGATTGCCATGCAGCACATAAACAATTCTTCTCATTCTCGGGCTCTCAGCCGCAAAATGAAAAGCAAAGCGGTGTATGCAGTACTCGAAAAGAGTCCAGGAAATAGCTCCTGCCATAAACACCAGAAACATGGTTCCCGCATGGAAGAAATACCGTGCATGGCTATAATAAAGGAAAAAGACAATCAAAGGCATGTACATCCCCCATATTACAAGGGGGTGCGTTTTTGTAAGCATTTCGAGATACTGACTTTCAAATAACTTGGCCTGCCCCTTATTATGTATTTTCTCAAATTTCATTACGTACTATTTCTGATTACAAACTTAGCTAATCCTGCTGTATTAATGCGCAACAGCCATGCCACGCTTTTAATTCCGTTTATCTAATTACCATAACTTTGCCATTTCCCGAACGCACTGGAACCATACAGGTTCTGTTGCATTAAAATCTGTCATCATGAAACTGGCTTCCTACCTACAGGATGGATATGAACTTCTCGCCATTTATCACAACGGTTATCTGTACAACCTGGAGTCGCTGAACCAGGATCTTCCAGGCACTATGGGTATCCTTCTAAACTTTTGGGAAGAATACCTGCCTGCCCTGGAATCCTTGAACAATTCCATCGTTAAAGGTGATATAGCCCCGCATCTTGCCATGTCTGCCAATGATCTTCATTTGCTTGCGCCGGTACCCCATCCTGCTTCCTGCAGAGACGGATATGCTTTCAGGCAACATGTAGCCGCAGCAAGAAGAAACCGCAAAGTGGACATGATTCCTGAATTCGACCAGTACCCGATCTTCTATTTCACCAACCATCAAAGCATCCAGGGCCCCGGTAAAGTGCGCTGCATGCCCGATCATTTCGAAAAGCTCGATTTTGAACTGGAGGTAGCCGTGGTGATTTCCAAAACAGGCAGAAATGTGATCGCTGAGGAGGCCGATAGCTATATAGCAGGGTATATGATCATGAACGACCTTAGCGCAAGAAGGCTGCAAATAGAGGAAATGGTACTCAACCTGGGCCCGGCTAAAGGAAAAGACTTCGCTACTGCAATCGGCCCCTGGCTGGTTACGCCGGATGAACTGGAACCTTACAAAACGGCGCCTAAAGAAGGACACACAGGCAATAGCTACCAGCTGGCTATGACCTGCTCCGTAAACGGAGTACAGGTAAGCGCGGGAAATATGGGGGATATGGACTGGACCTTCGCCGAGATCATCGAGAGATGCTCTTACGGCGCTACGATCTACCCGGGCGATGTAATCGGCAGCGGCACGGTTGGTACCGGTTGTTTCCTGGAATTGAATGGCACGGGTAAGCTAAACGATCCAAATTACCAGGAGCAATGGCTGCAAGAGGGCGACGTGGTGGAAATGGAAGTAGAAGGCCTCGGGAAGCTGGTAAACACCATAGTGGCGGAAGACAGCGACTTCTCTATTCTTGACAAAAAGAAAATGCTGTAAAATTTCTTCCTCATGATCATCGACCTGAAAGATCTTAAACCTGCCGAACGTCAGAATTACCTGCAACACGCTATAGCACCCCGCCCTATCTGCTTCGCGAGCACTATAGATAAACAGGGCAACGTGAACCTGAGCCCCTTCTCCTTTTTCAACCTGTTCTCTTCAGAGCCACCGATAGTTATTTTTTCACCGGCACGGCGGTTGCGGGATAATACTACCAAGCACACCCTCGAAAACGTACTGGAAGTGCCGGAAGTCGCGATCAATATTGCAGATTACGACATGGTGCAGCAGCTTAGCCTCACCAGTTGCGAATTTGCTAAAGGAACGAACGAATTTGTGAAAGCTGGCTTTACAGCCGAACCCGCTACGCTGATAGCACCGCCGATGGTAAAAGAAAGCAAAGTAAAACTGGAATGTAAGGTGCTGGAAGTGAAAACACTGGGCACACAGGGAGGTGCCGGCAACCTGGTGATAGCAGAAGTGCTGCGGATGCATATTGCAGATTCTATTCTCGGTGAAGATAACAGGATCGACCAGCGCAAACTGCAACTGGTAGCCAGGCTGGGCGGCAACTGGTACTGCAAAGTGGATGAATCGAATCTCTTTGAAGTAGAAAAGCCACATGTTCAACTGGCGATAGGCGTGGATGCACTGCCGGAAAACATTCGTACTAGCAAGGTGCTTACGGGAAACGACCTGGGAAGGCTGGCGAACGTGCATGACACGCCTCTTGTTGATCCCGCCTTTCAGGATGACAGGTTGAAAAACATCGTGCAGTACTTTTCACTTGATCCTGAAGAAATGGAAAAGGAAGTTCATACCTATGCAAAAGAGCTTTTGAATAAGGGCCTTGTTAAAGAAGCCTGGCAGGTGTTATCCGGCTATTGAGCTCTGTCTATCCGGGCATCCGGGTAATGTACTTTTCAATCTGCTTGATCTGGTCGACGATCTGGGGCGTGGTAGGCTTCAACGCCTTTGTTTTCCTGAAAAAATCCTTGGCAGCGCGAAACTCCCGCTTGGTCATCATGATAGAACACATCTGCAGGTAAGCAGCAGCCTGATTCTCTTTATCAGGTAATCCCTTGCTGATCGCAGAGCGGATATAACTCTCCGCCTTCTTAAGATCGTTCTTCTGCATCGACAGCATCCCCATTTGCAGTAGGCTGGCACCTTCCGCTTCTTTCATAGGCATACCCAGGTCGAGCCCCTTCTTCATCATTATCTCCGCTCCGTCATAATCCTGCTTCATCATGGCTACATTGCCTCTCAGCGTAAAATATACGGAACGAATAGGCTTATAGAGAAGGCTAGGATACTTGATTGAATTCAGTATTTTCTCCGCACCATCCATATCCCCGCTTTCCATATACTGCTGGATCAGCCGCATAGGGCCGAAAAAGAAATGGCTAGCCAGTAACACAACGCCTACCAGGTAAAGTAGGAAAGCCGGCCAGAAGCCACTCAGTACGTTCACCAGTACAGCCAGTGCCAGCACCACGATACTCACCGGGAAGCGATATTTGATCAGTAAATTATAGAACTTCATAGCCTCAAAATTGGGCTGCAAAGATAGTATTTGTAGCCACATGGCAGTTTTTGATGAAGAAATTGAATAAAACTATATTTTTGCACCCCGGAACAGAGCGCCAGCCGTTCTTTTCACGGTCCCGTAGTTCAATGGATAGAATAGGAGTTTCCTAAACTCTAGATGTGAGTTCGATTCTCGCCGGGACCACCTTCTCTCTTACCAACCCGCAACAAAAACCACTGTAGCTTCTGATTGTAACATAAATTTCATATACCTGATCACTATCCTATCTTTATAAGATACGACTGCGTGCCAACGGTTTTTTAATAACAGGTATATCCCTAACTACTAACAGAGTACGTATACGATGGCCTTCATCTGAACGAAGCCGGCTATCGTGTATGGACAAGCTATTTGACGCAACTTTATAATGGAATTTATTAACAGCGGTTATAGAGTCTTACAAACAATAACAGTCAGTGCTATCCCAGGCTATTTAGCACATATCTAAAACAAGAAGCCGCCTCAAAAATGTTAAGGCGGCTTCTGCAATTAAGAATGTCAGTGATGTGAATGTGTTGTTGACTTGAAATTACTTACCAATCACAATTTTCTTCACAACTGTTTTACCAGATTCAGTTATGCGTAAATAATATACTCCATTGCTAAGGTTGCTTAAATTCAACTGAGTTTTATAGCCGTTCATTCTGTGATAACTTATAGCCTTACCTAACTGATCGTAAATAACGATCGTACTATTCCTTTCAGTTGCGCCACCAAGATGAATATTAATCAAACCGGAAGATGGTACGGGATAAACAGCGAGTTGATCGGCTTGCAACTCCTTATCTGCAATCTTAGTCTCAGCTTTGTCTAATTCGATGGCTGTTCTGGCTGCATTTAAATCGTTACAAGATGCTACCGTTCTAACCGTAAAACTTCCGCTCGTTACCGTAGCTCTAAATTCGTTCCTTAAGGTAACGCTATTTAAAGCAATCAATGATGTGGTTGCTGTAGCGCCTACCGTTACTGTTCCGGAACCACCCGTGCCGGCTGAACTACCGGCGGAGATAGCTCTGTACTTGTTTTTACCTGCTGGTATAACTCCCGAATTAAAAATAATGTCGGTGATACACGGATCTGCTGATGGTATAGCTACAGCATCAATTGTAATCTTTCTGATTAGTATTGTGTGAAAGTTTGATACTGACGCCATTACACCCACATTCAGAATGAAGTCCAATGATGGTCCGAAAGAATAAAAGTAATCCTGGAAACCATTGGAGGATATAAATTGACCATTTTCAAAGAAAAATCCAGGGCCAGTGCAACTTGTATTTATTCCATTTCCTCCGGAATTCCGAGTTAGACTTAATTGAGCACCACCAGGCAACGAGTCGATGGCAACGGCGTTAACTTTTATAAAATAATTAAAGCCACTTTTAAATAGATAGTCCAGCCCGTACCTTGTCCCAAAAGAACCCAAGCCCGGCTTGTTGCGACAAACTAATGAAACTGCGTCATTAGCATTAGAGTATGTAGGCTGCCCGATCTGAGTTCTATGAGAAGAAGTAGAGGCTACACCATTAACAGTTATAGGAACGCTAGTTGCCGAAGCAAAAATATTGCATCCTGAAGCGCCTGTCCAGGTTTGATAGTTAATTATCGTTGTTTGCGCAGATGCAGATATCCCGGAACAAATAATCAAGGAAACATATAAAACGTTTTTAATAATGCTTTTCATAACCGTTGTTTTAAAGTGTTATCGATAATCAGTTATGTGAAAGCAGTCTTATCTGTTCCTGCATATCTTCATTTTCCTTTTTAAGTTGAAGCACATACAATGTAAGCTCTTCCACTTTTTCTAAAAGCTTTATACTGAAATCTCCTAACTCAATTCCTCCTTTTTCTTTTACCTCTTGCGCAGATGGAATATTAGGCAAGTGTTTATTCTTTTGAATATAATCATAAAGCTCCTTTAAAGTTTTTAACTTATAGTTCTTATCGAACACGTAGTCAGGAAAGGGGTTCGTTGCAGTCACCTGTATCTCTCTCGCGCCTATTTTACCTTCCACCGCTAGTTTAAATGTTCCCGGATTAGCTGTTCCTATTCCAACATTACCTGAAGAATTTACATTAATGGCGCCCGATGAAGGTTCAGT
>JACMJX010000087.1 GCA_014380425.1 Chitinophagaceae bacterium
ATCGTATTCCATAGAAACCTTCCTGCTAAAAGCATATTGTACATATTGTAATAAGGTATTCTCCATACCCTTTAATTCCGACAAAAATGCTCTGTACAGCTGTGTTGTTGCTCTATCCGAAACACGTTGCCTTAAACCCTGCCATACCCGCTGCGCCTTCTGTTCACAGGTAGCTACAAGATGCGTTTCCCCGAAAAGACTATCTTGCCGTTGATCTAATGGAACTATATGAACGTCTTCAAATTTATATTCATACACTTCAAACACTGCGGTAAGCCATCCCGCGAAACTGCTATCGTAAACAAGCGTCTGCATATCAAAATAAAGATATCTGGGGTGAGAAATTAGGCCGGTATTTACTCGTACTATCAGAAAGTATCATTTGCCTTATTTTCGAAGGATCGTGCTCCTTCCGCTCGAAATCCAGGCTGTTGCAGGTGATGAAATAACGTGCCCGATTAATGGCAATTCCAAGTTTCTTAAGATGCTCCCATGTAAGCTTACGAAACCGCCGTGCCGAAACGATCTTGTTGGCAGTCTGGATTCCTATACCTGGAATTCTTTTAATTAGAAATAAGTCTGCCTTATTAATGTCTATCGGGAACATCCCGGTATTTCTCAATGCCCAGGCAAGCTTTGGATCGATCTCCATGTCAAGAAGAGGGTCGGCAGCAGACACAAGCTCCTGCACCTCGAAATCATAAAACCTGATCAACCAATCTGCCTGGTACAACCTGTTTTCCCGCACCATAGGTACCGGGGTACCTATGGCAGGCAAGCGATTATCGTTACTGATAGGCACATATCCCGAATAATACACCCGCTTTAGCTGCAACTTTTTATAAAACTGATCAGCAATGTGAAGAATTTGCCAGTCGCTCTCGGGGGTAGCTCCTATCACCATCTGGGTACTTTGCCCGGCAGGAGCAAACAGGGGTGCATGCCGGAATAGTTTTTTCTCTTCCCGGTTTTCTACGATCGCTTTTTTTAGATATAGCATCGGCTGCAGCATATCGCTGCGTCGTTTATCCGGGGCCAGTAACTGCAAACTTTTCTCAGTGGGCATTTCAACATTCATACTCAACCTGTCTGCATACAAGCCCGCTTGCCTTACCAGTTCTTCGCTGGCCCCGGGAATTGCTTTCAGATGAATATACCCATGAAAATTATGCTCGGTCCGAAGTTTCCTGGCAATCAGCACCAAGCGCTCCATAGTATAGTCGGCATTGGTAAAAATGCCTGAGCTCAGGAATAGTCCCTCGATATAATTGCGCCTGTAAAAATTAATAGTAAGATCTACCACCTCCTGTACTGTAAAAGCGGCGCGTTTAACATCGTTGCTTTTACGGCTTACGCAATAAGCGCAGTCATAAATACAATGATTGGTGAGTAGTATTTTTAACAGAGAAACACATCGACCATCTTCCGTGTACGCATGGCAGATACCCATTCCACTCGAATTGCCAAGGCCCTTTTTCTCATTCTTTCTATTACTGCCACTCGAGGAACATGATACATCGTATTTAGCAGCGTCGGCGAGTATTCCTAGTTTTTCAATGACCCGTTCATTCATAAGCAAAAATACTAAATATTATAGTATATAGCAGTAAAATAATTAGCATTAACCTGCTGCGGTCTGGCTTTCTAATATGCTCTAATTAATTACAATTTGCATTCAAATATATATGCTCGAGGTAATCTGTGTACCCAGGATTTGAGTTTCTGAATTTAATTTTATATTTTGTTTTCTTTAGCTGAGCAACTGATATATGAAATTACTTCTACAACGCATCACCCACTTCCAGGTTCGTTATCTGCTCGGCCCTCTATCTATGCTTCGCGAACTTTTAATGAAGACGATTCAGGAATATACTCCCGCTCGGAAAAAGCTGCTTGACGATGAAAGGATTCGTGAATTCTGGAAAAGACTCAGTGCATCTGTATCGAGAAAAATGGCTGATATTGCCTTGCTGAGAAAGACGCTTGCCTTTCGAAGAAGTACGCTTATTTTTCTGGAAAGAATACAATCGATAGGGTTTTCGGATAGCATGGACGAGTACTACAAACGAAAGCTCGGCATATTCAATCTCCTCAACTTCTTCCAGCTGATTACCGGGCTTATTGTGCCCATTGTCGGTGCCGTAATGGATGATAAACTCACGCTTTTTTCCTGGTATTTGTCCAGCCTTCCGGCATTTATAAGCATGTTGGCCCTGGCCCTTAACTCAACCCGCAATTACGATACTGCAATGATCGGGTACTTTTTACTCTACCCTTTTTTTACAAGTATCGTGTATATGGGCGGCATGAATTTAGGTACTGAACTTTACTTTATACTTTATGGTATCTTGTCGGTATTCTTTATCCAGGAAATCAGCAATATGCTTTTTTCTGTCGCTCTTTCCATGATTAGCTACTTCATACTATCCGTTGTTTTAAATAACTATACCTATCAACTGCAGTCTGAAAACATCTTTTTATATATCTGGAACCAGTTAATCGCCATTATTTTTATCTTTTATGGCCTTTTTCTCATCAAAAAAGAAAACGCTATTTACCAGACAAGAATCCTGGCCAAGAATACCGTGCTTGAAAACAAGAACATAGAGATAAGAAAGCAGAAAAGGGAGATAGCAGAAAAAGCAGGGCTGCTTAAAAGACAAACTAAAGAACTAACCGATTTAAATGCGCTAAAGGATAAATTGTTTTCTGTAATAGCGCACGATCTCAAATCGCCTATGTATGCCTTACAAACCCTTTTTCGCAACATTCAGCATTATGATATTCCTGGTAAAGACATCAAGAAAATGATTCCTGATGTAGTGAACGACCTTAATTATACTACTGGCCTCATGGAGAACTTATTGCAATGGGCAAAAAGCCATATGCAGTCTAACGCCGTCCGGATGCAGCGCCTGGACGGCCGTAAAATAATGACGGATGTCGTAAAACTCCTTCGCCTACAGGCAGAAGCCAAGCAGATTACGGTGGAGATCAGAGCGCCTGAAACCTTCTCGGCAATAGGAGACCGCGACATGATCAACTTAGTGCTTCGAAATTTACTGTCTAATGCCATAAAGTTTACACCCGCAGCTGGCCACATCATAGTAGGGGCTGAAGAAAGGGAATCTAAGGTTCGTTTTTTCGTAGAAGACAATGGAATAGGCATCAGTGCGTCTACTATGCAGAAATTAAACGAGAATGATTACTACTCCACTAAGGGAACGGCGAGTGAATCTGGTACCGGTCTTGGCTTAATGCTTTGCAGAGAGTTTATCAAAAAAAATGGCAGTGATCTCGAGATAAATAGCATTCCGAACGAGGGAAGCACTTTTTCATTCGTTCTTGATCAAAGTGTTGAAGCGTTAAATACTATATAGCGTTCTATATTATTTTTCATCTTTTCAGGTAACCTATATGAAGCTTATCTTCAATACCTGAGATAGACGATGTGAGAATTATATGATAGCTCTGCAACATCCGCTTCGGAAGAATATTCTCCAATTCGTACAAGTCATCAACATCTATACTGTATTTATCATCTATATGAGAAGAAGCTCCTTTGAAGCCTGTATGTTTATAAAACGCAGTGAGCTTTGACTGAGCAACCGCAACTCCTTTGTCTGCGGCCACCGTTAGTAATTTGTAATGATATTCCTCCATATCATTTTCCTTATATCCTCCTAAATTAACAAAATAGAGGCGCTCTGCCGACCTCGCTTGTATCGGCGAACTATCATTTTTGTCGACCACAGAAACGTTGAACCCATCTACATAATTTATTTCCCGCCAGGAGTCTATATGCCATTTCTTTTCCGCCTCAGGCCAGAATTCGTCGATTGCAGGATATAACTCCTCCAGGCTGGCTGCTATTCCAAAGAATACGTCATGCTGTTCTATATGCCTTCCTACGGGCCTACCTCCTATCAATACCATAAATAGCTTCAACATATTGGTCTTTTTGCAAAGATAACCAAGGTTGAGCATCCGTTTACGGCTAATAGTTCCTAAGTAGCAAGACCCTTATTTTCCCATTGATCTTTGACTATCCTCTCATCTTTGTCTTTCACTAAACGCCTTAATAGTGTGCCACCTTATTAAGAATCTTCTTCAGCCGCGGCACTTCGAACAACTCCCGGCACTTCCATAATCAGGTTCTCGCCATAAGCGCTTGCCGGTGTTTGGTAGCCAGCTTTATAGTCGCCAGCCAGAATCTTGCCTGCAATCAGCAACACGGTGAAGGCTGTAAGAGAATAGGCTTCCGGGCACTGCATCCTGGCAGTTAAAGATCGTGCCCCGGGGTTGGTTACTTTTGCCCATATAAGGCTGCTGGCCTTATTTCGAGTGGGTTCATCAGGGCCCGCGGCTTTCCGGTGAATGATGCTTCTTATAATACTTCGCGCCAGCGATGTTCTCAAAATCCAGTTAAACAGAAACTGCCCTTTAAGCAGTAGCCAGACCGGTTTGCTGATAGAAGTATATGTTTCGATATTGGGAATGCCTGTAGAGAAATAAGCGGTACTAAGATCGCCCCAGGGTATGCTCATCACAAAGATTTTATGCCGACCTTTTACAAACCCGATCCGTCTGCCCCTTTTACCAACGCGCTCGGGTGTAATAACTCCATTCTTCCTGATGGCTCCAGGCATGCCGAGCTTTTGCAGGGTCGTAATGGATGTACCTCTCGATAGAGCACTTCCTACGATAGCGAACGCGATTTTAAGATCGGTAGCATCTGGCAATTGCTTTTTCAACCATAATGCGAGACAGTCTGTAGGAACTACGTCGAAGCCAGCACCGGGCATTACCATGATGTCTTTCTCGAAAGCCTGGCTGTTGTACCCCTGAAGCATTTCGAAAACATCCGTATCTCCATTCAAATCCAGGTAATGGGTGCCTGTTTCAAGGCAGGCTTCCATCATCGGGCGGGCAGTGAAATCGTAAGGCCCGGCGGCATGAACTACCAGTTGAATGTCGTCCATGGCTTTTCTTAAGGCAGTATTATCATCGAGATCGAAGATGCGAAAAGAAAGACCCAGTTCCGCTGCCAACGGCTCTATAGCTTCTTTTCGCCGGCCTGCCAGCACAGGTGCCAGGCCATATTTTTCCGCAAAGCGGGCGATCAGCTCGCCTGTGTATCCATTGGCGCCATAAAGCAAGAATTTATTCTTTTGCATTCCGAAAAGTACTAAAGTAGTGCGTACTATCCATTTTTTCGGGCAACTACCCGCCAAATCGTTTTTCCGGCATCGTCAGTCACCAACATTGCGCCGCCGGATGTAAATGCAACACCTACGGGACGCCCATATACTTTGCTGCTGGCACTGTCTGCTATAAACCCGGTGAGGAAGGGTTCCGGACCTCCCGAGGGTTGCCCATCTTTGAATGGCACAAATGCGACCCTATATCCAACCAGCCGGGAGCTGTTCCACGAGCCATGCTGGCCAATAAAAGCGCCCCCCGCATACTTGCCGGGAAAAGCCCGCTGCTCATCGAATGCCAATCCCAGCGATGCGGTATGAGATCCAAGATCCACTTCCGGCACTATCGTTTTCTTTACCAAATCCGGTCGTTGCTTGTCTTTCAGCCGCGGGTCTTCGTTTTGTCCCCAGTAGGCATAAGGCCAGCCGTAAAACCCTCCATTCTTCACGCTTGTCATGTAATCCGGAACAAGATCATCTCCCAAACCGTCCCTTTCATTTACTACCGTCCATAAGGTATTCTGAGCATCGGGAGCCCAGCCCATGCCCTGAGGGTTTCTCAAGCCGCTTGCATATACGCGCTCGCCTGTTCCATCGGGATTGATCTCCAGAATCGCGGCCCGATGCACTTCGTGTTCCATCCCGTTCTCGCCTACATTGCTGCCCGAACCTACAGTGATATAGATTTTTTTCCCATCTTTCGATGCCATAATATTCCTTGTCCAGTGGTTATTATAGCCTCCTGCCGGCAATTCTATAATCTTTTTTCCCGCGGCTGTAATCTTTGTTTGCCCTGGTTCATAAGGATACTGCATCAATCCATCAGTATTGGCTACGTAAAAGCTGTTTCCTAAAACAAGCATTCCGAAAGGCTGGTTGAGTCCCGTTAAAAAAGTCGTTTTGATTTCTGGAATGCCATCATTGTCTTTATCCCGGAACATCAGTACCGCATTCGGGCTTTCTACCAGATCCCCAGATCCGGATTTTCCTGACAGCGTTTTCTTCACCTTCTCGGGTAAACTTCTTTCCTTCGCCGATTCGGCCACAAACACATCTCCGTTGGCGGCAACATACACCCATCTGGGATTTTTAAGCCCTGCCGCAAATCTGGTTACGCTAAACCCTTCCGGCACTTTGGGGGTTTTGGAGGCAGGCCACCCTACTACTTCGCTGTTAACGGAAGCGGATGGGGTAGCATAGGGAGCTGGTAGACGAACAGCCTGACTTGCTTCCGTTGTTATTGTATCCGTTTTGCCTGCATTTTCGGCTTTCTTCGACGACTCACCTGATCCGCAAGAGACCATTAGTTGCAAGGCGATTACTGCTAAAACTTTTACAGATATTTTTATCATATAAATGTCGACTTTAACCTGACTATGCAAAAGGAATACCTGTCTGAACCATCCCATTCAGCTTAAAACCAGCTTTTTGCAGAAATAATGCCCTTTCTGCAACCTATTTTAGTACACCATTGTTATTCTCGTTATTAATTAATACTTAAACATACTAATGAGCACAAACCACGCAGTGTCCAGAGCCGGGAAAGACGGCACCATTCTGGACTTAATAAGGCAGGAACGGCCATCTGGATCTTTTGAAACACCGATGAAACCCGATGCGTTCGATCTGGACGACTCTATTAAAATCAGGCTGATTGAAAAGCATTTTGCGGAAATAATGGGTATTTTGGGGCTGGATCTGGAGGACGATAGCCTTAAAGGAACCCCAAAGAGAGTTGCAAAAATGTATGTCAAGGAGATATTCAGTGGGTTGAACCCCGCCAACAAGCCAGCCGCTACTTTATTTGACAACAAGTATGGGTACAACCAGATGCTGGTAGAAAAGAACATCTCCGTATTCAGCAACTGCGAGCATCACTTTGTGCCGATCGTTGGAAAAGCTCATGTAGCGTATATAAGCAGTGGAAAAGTAATTGGCCTTTCGAAGCTGAACAGGATAGTGCAGTATTTTTCTCAAAGACCCCAGGTGCAGGAACGGCTTACCATACAAATAGCTCATGAATTGAAGGCAGTATTACAAAGCGAGCACGTTGCGGTAGTTATCGATGCGTATCATCATTGCGTTTCATCCAGAGGTATTAAGGATATCGATACCACTACCATTACTTCCGACTACAGTGGAAAATTCCTGAATGCTGAAACTAAAAGTGAATTCTTAAAACAAATCGGACTATGAGCTTCACCGGGAAAAATATTCTTGTAGTGGGCGGCAGCTCGGGTACAGGAAAAGCAGTCATCCATCTTCTGGCTTCCAGGAATGCGACGATATATAATGCATCGCGATCCAGAGGAGACGACTGGCCGGAGGGAGTGAACCACCTCACACTGGACGTGATGGAAGACGTTACTCCGCTGGCATCTTATTTGCCCGAGTCGCTACATGGTGTTGTGTACTGTGTTGGCAGTATCAATCTGAAACCTTTCACGCGGCTTAGCCCTGAAGATTTTTTAAGAGATTACAGGCTGAACGTGGTAGGGGCAGCTTCCGTGATACAACAGGCGCTGAAACCCTTGCAGAATGCGGGAACGGGCTCAGTAGTGCTGATAAGCACCGTGGCCGCGAAAGCTGGCATGAGTTATCACGCCAGCATCGCCGCAGCAAAAAGAGGTCTGGAAGGCTTGGCTCTTTCTCTCGCCGCAGAACTTGCACCTAAGCAGATCCGGGTAAATGTAATTGCTCCTTCACTAACAGATACTCCGCTGGCAGGTAGCCTCCTTAGTACCCCGGAAAAAAGGGAAGCATCGGCCAAAAGGCATCCGCTCGGGAGGTTTGGAACCGTAAATGATCTGGCCCAGGCAACGGCTTTCCTGCTGTCGGAAGACAGTAGCTGGATCACCGGCCAGATTATAGGAATCGATGGAGGATTGGGAAGCCTGAGAAATCTCTGATGAATCGATTTGAAGATGCTGTTAATTTTGAAGCTATGAAATTCAGACCGCAAAGTATTGTATATAACAATGATCTCTTAAGTGCCAGACGATCCATGGGCGATCCTCTTGCTGACGTTCTGATACAAACAACGTTCAAATCGACGGAGTATAAGGTGGAATTGAGGGCTTGGCTGGATTCATTGACGGATAACAGCGTACTATCAACTGATAAAACGCCGTTCCAGCAATATCCCCTCGTTGTGCAATCGCAACTGCTGCCGGTATGGGCAGAGAAGAAACAAATGGCCAGGGGTACTGCGTTTTTCAACAGGTATTCCGACAAGATCATGAGTTTACTGGGGCTGCTGTCTTTGCCCTACTGCTATGCCGCTTCCCGCGGAGCCATGGTATTGTACCTGTCGGAAAGAATGCGCGCAGACCCCCAGAAAAGACTTCTTGAAACGGCCGAGTTTGTATGGGATGTGATGGATCCGGATGCTTTTACCGGGAAAGGACGCGGATTTTCCAGCATTCTCAAAGTTAGGCTTATGCATGCTGCTGTACGCTATTATACGCTGGCAAGCGGTAAGTGGGATGATTCCTGGGGAATGCCCGTGAACCAGGAAGATATGGCAGGAACCAATCTTTCTTTTTCGCTGATAGTCGTAAGGGGGCTGCGCAAATTTGGCATTGCGGTCAGCTACGACGAGCAACAGGCTTTCATGCATTTGTGGAATGTAATCGGTTCCATGCTGGGAGTGCAGGAGGATTTACTTCCGCAGGAAGGTAAACAAGCCATACAACTGGAGGAATTGATCCGGGAAAGACAGTTTGAACCATCCGAGCAGGGACGGGCTCTTACCCGCTCGCTCACCGGATATTTTTCCAGTGTAGCCACGGGCGCCCCATTTTCTGCCAAAGAAATTTTTCAGGTAATGCGTTATCTGCTCGGTGATCCTGTGGCGGATATACTTGAAATTGCTTCCCCGGGCCTGCCTCCCGACAAGATCCGCCTGCTTAAATTGGCTAATAGTTTCAGCCTGCCGGGGTTTTTGCAGAATTCCGGAACAAATTATGATACGAACTACCGGAAATTCAAGCAGGAGATGCTGATGCTAGGATAAGTTTATTTTACTGCTGAGATGCGTAATAACGGGATCAATATTATATATTCACATTATGAGATCGTACACGCTGATACACCAATTAATAAGTATGGTGGAAGACTTCGAGAAACGCAACGAGGAAAAAGAACTCTCCATGCAGGACTTTGCCGGATTTTTTATGACCCGGATGCAGGAAAGTCCCGAACAAGTAATAGCGTTCGACGAGCGCTTCGGTTCGCAGGAAGACCGGGCCCAGCAAATGGCTTTTCAAGTAGATAACACAATCGGGCGGCTATTTATTTACCTGAGCCGCTACGCAAAATCATACATAAAAAAAGCACTGGAGGGCACTCCTTTGCAAACAGCCGAAGACTTTACCTGCCTCGCCATATTACTCACGCACGATCACCTTTCCAAAAGCGAGCTCATCACCAGAAACATACAGGAAAAAACCTCTGGAACGGAAGTGATCCGAAGGCTGCTTGCCGGCGGGCTTGCTGCTCAATGGGACGATGAAAATGATAAAAGAGGCAAACGGATCTCCATCACAGAAAAAGGAAAGGAGCTTTTATACCGGGTTTTCGAAGACATGAACTTCGTGGGCAAGATGATATCCGGCAATCTTACTCCCCCTGAAAAATTAACGCTTCAATACCTGCTGCAGAAGCTGGAATCTTTTCACTATAATCTGCATGAAACCAAGTCGATTTCCGGTAAAGATGATCTGAAGTTGATAGCCGGGGCACTTTAACAAACCACTTTAGCAAACGATCTTACTGCCAATGCAACGGTATTGCATTAAAGCTTGTCAGCCGTTTCAAACTCCCTACATGAAATTGCTATCAACTGCCTGTTTATTGCTATTGCTGGCCTCCTGCGTAAGAATAACGGAAGAGGAAGGCGATAATATGGCCAATGTAATGGCGTACGACCCCGTTTATCGTGCAATCGATACCATCAGCACTGTTACTATAGAAGGTAAACGATCCACCGTTAAAGCCGGAAAAATATATGCTTACGGCAACTACATATTCCAGAACGAACTGAATGAAGGCATACATATCATCGACAATTCCAATACAGCGCAGCCTGTAAAGATTGCCTTTCTGCGTATTCCTATGAATACGGAGATGGCGATGAAAGGAAATTACCT
This sequence comes from Chitinophagaceae bacterium, assembly GCA_014380425.1. Classification (GTDB taxonomy): domain Bacteria; phylum Bacteroidota; class Bacteroidia; order Chitinophagales; family Chitinophagaceae; genus JADCRZ01. The sequence goes on from JACMJX010000087.1 coordinate 10,352, forward strand.
CTATGCAAACAATCACGATGACCTGCTTATTATCGATGTCGGCGATCCATCCAAACCTTCGCTACTTCGAAAAATAGAAAACGTTTTCCCTCTTATCAACCAGCAATATCCTCCGCAAAGCGGGCGGTTTGTATGCCCTGATCTCTCCAAAGGAGTTGTTGTGGACTGGGTGTTGAGAAAAGTTCCTTTAGCTAAATGCCTAAAATAAACAGTATTATGAAGAATATTTTACACTTGCTCCTTACTTTTTCGGTTGTACTGAATTTATCCTGCAGCAAAGATTCGGCATCCAGGTCAGATGTGGCAGGCTCGGGAACAGGTGGTTCTCTGGCACGCTTTGCCATCGTGGGAAATTATATGTACATCGTCGATTACAGCGATCTCAAGGTGCTGAACATCATGGATCCGTCGAATCCTGTACTAAAGAACACAACACCTGTTGGCTTCGAAATCGAAACTATCTATCCGTTTAAAGACAAGTTGTTTATTGGCTCCACTTCTGTCGTTCATATCTTTTCGGTAACCGACCCCGAACATCCCCAAAAGCTAAGTACCGCTATTTCACCGGAAGTACTGCGTCGCTGTGACCCAGTGGTAGCTAAAGACAGTGTGGCTTATGCCACGCTACGAACCAATGGCACCTGTGGTGGAACCCAAAGTATTCTGGCAGCATACGATATCAAAGACATCACGAACCCTGTTCAGAAAAGTACTTTTCCTGTTACCGAACCCTACGGTTTAGGATATGCCGATTCAGCGCTGTATGTATGTGATAAGAGCGGACTCCTGGTTTTCGACATTCGTAATGGTTATTACCCGAATCTTGTAAAAACCCTGTCTGATGGCCCCTATATCGATGTGATTCCTTACAACGATATCCTTATCTGCTGGGTGAAAAACGGACTGGCACTCTACAACATCAGAGATCGGTTCAAGCCCGAAATAATAACGAAGATTCAATGATCAAACCCCTACCCTTTTTTCCACTTCTTACTCTTTTGATGTTTTCGCAGCTCCAGGCGCAGAAAAGCGTTCAACTCCGGCCGAAGCCTGGTGATACATTCGTGAGGATAAATCCGCTCGGGCTGATCGACCTGTTTGATCATAACCTTTCCGCCGGAGCTGGTTACCGCTTTAATGACCGTTGGGCCATTGCCGCAGATGCCGGCTGGGTATTTTATTCGCAATATGTTCCGGGCGTGAAACAAGCTTCGGGGTTCATTCTCAGACCATCGATACGCCGCTATCTGGGTAGTGGCAACAAATGGTACCTGGAAGGGGTTTTTCACTATAAGCAGGTAAAATACCAGGCAGAGGGCTGGCTTGAAAGAAGCCTTGTGAACGATGTACCTACCTACCAGGAATATACCAAGTACAGCGCCCGCCGGAAAACGCTTGGTTTTTACTCCAACCTTGGCTTGATATGGCCTGCTTTTCGCAATAGTAGCTGGTGGATAGAATTGTATGCAGGCCTGGGAATACATTATCAAACATTCGATCTTACAGACGAACCGAATAGCCGCATTCCTGACGCAGAGGTAGACGCTGGCTTTTCGCTCGAACTTTCGTCTCTGCCTAAAGTGCATCCTGCTTTTCCTGTAGGGATACGGCTTGTACGGGCTTTCTGATAGGTACAGTACCCGCCCTGCAATCAGTTACATCCGAAGCAGGCCAGGGTACAAACGCACATATACCTGATAACTGAGAGGCCACTTACCATAAAGATCGTTCAATGCCCCCGGTGCTGTATTCACGGAGAAATTACCCCCTATCGCAAGCCTCGTCTTCTTGAATTCAATAATATCGTAATTGTATCCCGCAGTAAGTGCATGAACATTGAAGATAGAGTGATGACCAAAGATGTTTTCATCAAGCACAAGTTCTTCACCTGACTTCTCGGTGAATTCGTACCGCCCGTAAATAGCCGAACGCTTATGATGTAAAGCAGCTTCCAGCAACAGGGCATGCTCACCCTTATGATCTTTAAATTTATTTAGCCCCCAAAGCGCCGTCGCACTGAAATAGTTATTGTTTTTAACAGGACTATTATATATCGCCGAAGCCGTTGTTTTATGAACATTTTCTTCCGGGTGTAGCTGTTCCGGGCTTTTTATATAGCCATGCGAAGCCTGCAATGCCCACCTTGAACCCGGATTCATGGAAACCCGGGCACTCCATGAATCAAACGTTGGCTTATCGAAATCATAACGCGCCTCATCAGGTTCGCGACCGGTAAAAGAAGAACCTTCCAGTTTGAATTTCCCGGCTCTTACTCCGAGGGTGGCGACTCCGAAGGTGATATGCGTGGCATCTACCCAGTGGTGCGAAATAGGGGCATTGGGATTATCGAGAGACGATGGACGATGCATAAATGTTACAGGCCCCAATGCAGGCTCGCCGGGATAACCGAGATAACCAAACACATCTACCTTTTTTGAAACAGCATAAGAATAACTAACCGATACTTCACTGAATAAGTCGTGCGGATGTTGCCTGTCAATTAATGGAGCCCCCTTGTACGTTTCTCCTGTTTGAAACAACAAAGGATAGCCACGCCCTCCTGAGATCAGATTGTCTGCCGAAAACATCCCGCTGAAATGAAACAGTCCCCTTTCTCCAACACGCCGCTGCCCCATAATCATGAACCAGTTAGGAGCATCTACCCTGTCGCCACCCCTTATTCCTCCATTAGTGAAATCCTGGTTATTGTACCGCAGGAAAACACTACCATGCACCATGTACATCCATTTGCGGGAATGCAGCATGTAACCAAACATGGGAGACGCATCCGGCAGCCACCCGGTTCCGGATCCATTCCGGGTCATAGGAAGGTTTAGCGAAAAAGCATGCGACATCGGAACGCCCTGCATTTCCATCGCCATGGTATCGTGCCCCCCCGGATGATGTGATACCGGATGACCTGTATCCGTTAAAACGCTCTTTCTCTCATGCTGATGATGTTGCCCGCTACTACTTAGAATGAGTGTAGAAAGGAAAACAAGAAGTAAGAAGTATTTTCTCATAATTTAAAATGAATGATGCTGATAAATGATTGCTATCGTTAAATAAGAGTAATAAGCGCCCAGCCACTCATTGCTATCATCAGACCGTCTTCTATAATAGTAACAGTACTCATAGGCAGGTTGAATACCGCACCAAGGCAGGCGCATTTTATTTTTCTTTTTGCCAATACACTTTGCAATACGCCCACCATGCTGATACTCATCACTATTAATGCTATACTATTTGACAACACCGGATACAGCCTTACTACAAAAGCGATACCGAGAAGTAATTCAATAAAAGCATATGCATAACCCCAGCCATGCCAGCGTTGCGCTACAATATCGTAGGTAGCATAACTATCTGCAAAACCGCCGGGGTCGAGCCATTTAAAAAAGGAGAAAGTGATAAAGAAACCACCCATGAAATAACTCATCCAACGCATGCCGTTAAACCCATCGCCTGTTAATTCAATAGAGATGGTTATAAGAAGAAGATACGCAAAAATAAGCAGCACAGGCTTGTAAGTCTGTAACCAGCTACGCGGCACTTCCTCGGTATTCTCCGGCTGCATATCAACGTGATGATCTGTACTCGCATCGCTTAGCTGGTACTTTGAATAGTCTTTCAATGCCGATTTCAACGTAGCTGTATCTATATGCCGTTGCATAGTGAGTACTGCCTGCTGCTTTTCAAGGTCGATGGCTACCTGCTGTATGCCTTCTACCTGCGATAGCAGTTTTGTTACTGTTGCCTTGCACCCGGTGCAGGTCATTCCCGAGATATGATACGTGTGTGTCATTATTCAATATTTTGACACAAAGCTATCCAGGGTGTGGCTAACACTGTTATACTTAAATGGATATGATTTACAGAATCATGCACTGCAACATTTAAATGCTGTCGAGTGAACGCCGGCGATGGTCTTTTAATTTTCTGAACGTAGTAGGATTGAACCCCGTTGTTTTTTTGAACTGTGCAGACAAATGCGCAACGCTGCTGTAGCCCATAGCGTAAGCTATTTCACTCAGGTTTTGCTCGCCATACACTAGCAGCTCTTTTACTTTTTCAATCTTCTGCTGAATAATGTATTTTTCGATAGTAATCCCCTCCATTTCGGAGAAAAGCTTACTCAGGTAGGAATAGTCCTTGTGAATAGACCTTGAAAGCATGTCAGAAAAGTTGCCTTTTTCGGCAACTTCCTCCTCGTGAATCGACTGAACCACTATATTCTTGATTTTTTCCACCATTTTCGTTTTTTCATCGCTCAGTATTTCGAATCCCACTTCCTTTAATCTTTGACTGAGTATTGTCGCTTTTTCCGAAGGCAAATCTCCCGTTATCTCTACTTCCCCCAATTTTATACTTGTTAGGTGCACTCCTTCCTGGCTGAAAATTTGCGCTACCACCATCACGCACCTTCCGCAAACCATGTTTTTGATTAACAT
>JACMJX010000088.1 GCA_014380425.1 Chitinophagaceae bacterium
ATGTTAATTAACAAATTTTTTTAATAAGATCAGCTATGGCAGTAACACGAATATTAGTAGTAATTTGCCGACCCAATAGGTGAAATGAAAATATCACAAGCTGTAATAAACGAAGAGCTAAACATTTTTGGATCTAAATTTAAAGAATCGGTACAAAGTAGTGTTCCCACATTGGATCGCATTATGCGTTTTATAGTAAAGCGAAAAGGTAAACAGCTGCGGCCCATGTTCGTATTACTATCTGCCAAGCTCTTTGCACCGGTCAATGAGTCCACCTACCGGGCAGCTTCCCTTGTTGAACTTTTACACACAGCTACCCTCGTGCACGACGATGTTGTGGATGAGTCTATGGAGCGGCGGGGTTTTTTTTCCACCTATGCTCTCTGGAAAGCCAAAGCTTCCGTGCTTGTGGGTGATTACTTGCTCGCAAAAGGCCTTATGCTTTCGCTCGACAACAATGATTTCAGAATTCTTCAACTACTTTCTCATGCCGTCAGGCTTATGAGTGAGGGTGAACTGTTGCAGCTGGAGAAATCAAGAACCCTGAACCTGGACGAAATGATTTATTTTGAAATAATCAGGAATAAAACAGCGTCATTGTTGGCTTCTTCCTGCGCTGCCGGTGCCTTTTCTACCTCTGGAGATGAAGAAATCACTGAAAAAATGAGATCGTTCGGAGAAAAGGCCGGAATAGCATTCCAGATAAAAGACGATCTGTTCGATTATGGAAGCGATAATATAGGCAAGCCTACAGGAAATGATATTCAGGAAAAAAAACTCACGTTGCCGCTGATCTATACACTTAACAACACGGATACTTCTACAAAAAGAAAACTGATTTACATTATCAAGAACCATAATAAGGACAAAGGAAAAGTGCAGGAGGTGATAGACTGTGTCGTGCAATCGGGGGGTATCACTTATGCTTATGATAAAATGATCGCATATAGGGACGAAGCATTAGGTATATTACATGAATTTCCCGATAGCGACATCAGAAAAGGACTTGAAGAGTTGGTAAGGTACACTACAGACAGAAAATATTGAGTACCTTTCATACTATGCAGAAAAAATGGAAGACAATATCATGTGATGAAGAAAGGGCAAAAGCACTGCAACAGACTCTTAATATAAATCCCGTCTTAGCCAGAATCCTGGTGCAGCGTGGCATGCATCTTTTTGATAGCGCCCGCAACTATTTCAGGCCTTCACTTTCCTCCCTACACGATCCCTGGCTGATGAAGGATATGGAGAAAGCCGTCGATCGTATCTTGTCTGCCTTTTTCAACAAGGAAAAAATATTGGTCTTCGGTGATTATGATGTAGATGGTACCACTGCAGTAGCCTGCATGTACCAGTTCCTGCTTAACATTTACGATGCCTCACTGCTCGATTTTTATATACCTCACAGATATCGGGAAGGCTACGGGGTAAGTAAGAATGGAATCGATATGGCAAGTCAAAAAGGAATTACCTTGATTATATCCCTGGATTGTGGCATCAAATCAACTGATCTGATTGCTTATGCCAAAGGGCTTGGTATTGACTTTATCGTTTGCGATCATCATATGCCTGATCCGGTTCTGCCAAATGCAGTTGCCATTCTAAATCCTAAACAGCCGGGTTGCAATTATCCCTACAAGGATCTGTGCGGATGTGGCGTAGGATTCAAACTAATAAGCGCACTTTCCGAAAAGCTTCAACTCGGTACCGGCCTCGCCTATGATTATCTGGATCTTGTAGCCACGGCCATTGCTGCGGATATAGTTCCTATTACCGGCGAAAACAGGGTGCTGGCTCATTTTGGGGTAAAGAAAATAAACGAAAACCCCTGCCCGGGAATAAAAGCGCTTCTGCAGCTTAGTGGCACGCAGAAAGCCTTGCAACTCACCAACGTGGTTTTTGTGATAGCACCTCGCATTAATGCAGCAGGAAGAATGGACGATGCACGTAAGGCAGTACAGCTCTTCATAGAAAAAGATCTGCAAAAGGCGCTTGCCATAGCGAAATTACTGCACAGCGATAATACCGACCGGAGAGAGGCGGATGCAAACATTACAGAAGAGGCTCTTGCCATGATTTTGAACGATACAATAATGGCGACCAAAAAATCAACGGTTGTCTTCCAGCCGCATTGGCATAAAGGAGTGGTGGGTATAGTAGCTTCCCGCCTTATAGAACGATACTACCGTCCTACAATCGTGCTCACTCAAAGCGGAGAAGTGGTTGCAGGGAGCGCGAGAAGCGTTACAGGTTTCAATCTGTACGAGGCCATTCATGCCTGCAGGGAGCATTTGATTGGTTATGGAGGGCATTACGCGGCGGCGGGTATGACCTTGCTCCCGGAACAGGTGCCTTTATTTATGGACAAATTCGAGGAGGTAGTAGCCGCAACCATCAGTTCCGATTGCTTAGTACCTGAAATAGTGATTGACTCAGAAGTACGCTTCAGCGATCTCAGGCCTTCTTTCTATAATATACTTTGCCAGATGGAGCCCTTCGGGCCAGATAATATGCGACCTGTTTTTATTGCCCGTAATGTAGTAGATTCTGGTTGGTCGAAAGTAGTTAAAGATCAGCACATCAAGTTTTCCCTACAGCAGGACAAAATAATATTTAATGGAATAGGATTTAATATGGCAGATAAATTTCATCTTCTCGAGGGCAAAAACGCCATCGACCTTGTTTTTACCCTCGATGAAAATGAATGGAACAACCAGAAACATCTGCAGCTGAAGGTGATTGACATCAGGCCATCAACTCTACGCTCCGGTTTATAAAGGCGGTAAGTTCATTCCCTTTCAAAAGGTCCTGAGAAAGCAAAGAAAGATCTGCAAGATTTCTTACCTGTTTTTTCTGTATTTCGATATCGGGCTCTTTCAATATATTCTGATAAACTGGATGATTACCATTTACGGTTAATGTTACCTCATCTGGCATGTTTGCATAGAAACTGCCCATTGGCCAACTCACCGCTGCCATATACTTCATTCTGCGCTTATATTCTGGCCTGGTAGCAACTACCGGCGCCATCCCCTGGTTCAGACCCTTTATTTCAACTGTTACATGCAGGGAAGGAATCTCTAGTTCAAACAGTTCTTTTAGTTTTCCTTCTTCGTCGTTATTAAGAACGCTCTCTGTGGCATCCTGCTTGTCTATAAGATTATCGGCAATATCAGCATCTACTCTTGTAAAATGAACATTTTCCCACTTAACCTCCATTTGGTTTAGGAAAGCCGCGTCAACGATAGTTTCCATTTTTACTACTTTGTAGCCTTTAGCAGAAGCTCCCTGGATAAAACTGTGTTGCTGTACCGGGTTAGTAGTGTATAGGATTACCAATTTGCCGTCTTTATTTTTCTGATGAGATTCAGCTATACTTCTGTATTCATCTAAGGTGTAAAAATTGCCCGCTTCTGCGTCCTGGAAAATATGGAACTTGGCGGCTTTATCGAGAAATTTATCATCGGTCATCATTCCATATTTAACAAAGAGGGCCAGGCTTTCCCATTTCTCCTCGAATTCCTTTCTTTCTTTGTTAAATAATTCCTCCAATTTGTCTGCTACTTTTTTAGTAATGTGAGCATTAATCTTCTTTACATTAGGATCTCCCTGCAGATAACTTCGACTTACATTGAGAGGAATATCAGGGCTATCTATTACTCCCTGTAAAAGCATGAGGAATTCCGGAACAATATCTTTCACTTCATCTGTTACGAACACCTGATTGCTATAGAGCTGGATCTTATCCTTTTGAATCTCGAAACTCTGCTTGATCTTTGGGAAATAAAGGATACCTGTAAGATTAAAAGGATAGTCTACGTTTAGATGAATCCAAAATAAAGGGGCTTCATTGTATGGGTAAAGTTCCTTGTAAAAACTCTGGTAGTCTGCTGTTGTAAGTTCTGATGGCTTCTTGGTCCATGCAGGAGAAGGATTGTTGATCTGTGTGTCTTCAAAAAAGATGGGTACAGGAAGGAATTTGCAGAACTTGCCTAAAATTGCCTTAACACGATCTCCGTCTAGAAACTCCTTGCTTTCTTCATTTATATGGAGAATGATGTCTGTTCCGCGAACTTCCTTGTCTGTTTCTTCAAGGCTAAATTCAGGACTGCCGTCGCATTCCCACCGCACAGCTTTTGCTTCCTCCCGGAATGACTTCGACACTACTTCTACCTTATTGCTTACCATAAAAGCGGAATAGAAACCAAGCCCGAATTTACCGATGATATTATTCTCGTTTTGCCCTTTATACTTGTTCACAAATTCCTCTGCACCTGACAAGGCAACCTGGTTAAGGTATCGGTCGATTTCTTCAGCTGTCATACCGATTCCTCGGTCAGCTATAGTTAGTGTCTTTTTTTCAATGTCAAGCTTTAAATCGATTCGCAATTCTCCCAATTCTCCTTTAGCCTCGCCTATTGAGGCCAACGTTTTTAGCTTCTGCGTTGCATCTACTGCATTACTTACCAGCTCACGGATAAAAATTTCATGATCGCTATACAGAAATTTCTTTATTATTGGAAAGATATTCTCGGTTTGAACGCGTATACTGCCTTTTTGCATAATGATTATTTTAGAGATGGAGTGACAAACAAATGGGGTGCCATCCCTTGCACACTGACACACTGACCGTTTGAGAATTAAATACTACGTATAGCTTAGATTTGCATTAAATTTGCTACCTTCGCAGCCCAAATCCAAAAATGGGTTTCACCAGCTTTTATAAATCTGGTGTTTTATTCAATTATTTTTAAATAAAAACAGGAATGAACAATTACGAATTGATGGTGATTTTTACCCCTGTGCTTTCTGAAGAAGAATTTAAAACTGTTCAGAAAAAGTACGCCGATTTCATTATAGAAAATGGCGGAAGCATTACGCACAGCAATCCATGGGGATTAAAATCACTGGCCTACCCTGTACAGAAAAAGACAACAGGTATTTAC
>JACMJX010000089.1 GCA_014380425.1 Chitinophagaceae bacterium
CGATGAAGCAATGCAAGGTCAGGAGATTGTGATAGAAGCAATGATTCCGAGAGACGCGGAACCTACCAACTTTATAGCTGCAAGCACCCACAATATAATAAAAGCCATGCATGCCAACCGGGTTTGGCGACTGGTCATTCTTTCCGAGGTAGGCGCGGCGGGTAGCCTGCACCAGGGGCCTTTGATATACAGGTTGTGGATGTGGCTGCGGCAGATGAAGAGCGGTTACTCGTTAACGGAACGAACTATCAGAGAAGCATTCGTTCAAAAAAGCGGCCTGGAATGGACGATCGTAAGGTCAGTGATCATCAAAAGCAGTTCCTCCTTCAATGGAGATCCGGATATCAGCTTTTCCGTAAAAAAAACCCTGCGAAGGCCATCTATCGCAGGTGTAAGTCTTGCTGCTTTTTTGCTCCATACCGCCGTTGAACATACTTTCATTAATAAAATAATCGGCATTTCCGATAAATAAAAGCAGCCCGGTTGGTTTTTTAAATTTAATTTGTAGCATACTTCCGCTAATATGATAGATAACGTATTTAAAGAATTCCTGAACAGGATATATCCTTTAAGCGATAGAGATATAGAGGTGTTGCAGGAGGCTTTCGAACCCGGTCAGATAGACAAAAAGGGATTTCTGCTGAAAGAGGGCCAGGTAACCAATCAGCTATTCTTCATAAAATCCGGTATCTACCGGGGTTATTATGTGAAGGATATCGACGAAATAACCGTTAACTTCTATTTCGGCCCCACACTTTATGCAGACATCGCTTCTATTTTTGATAAAGTGCCTACAAAATACAATATGCAGGCCTGGGAGGGAGGCGAAGTGTGGTTCGGCGATCTGCGTAAGATCGAGGCTTTGGGACAGGAATACCCCTCCATTCTGCGCCTGTTTCTCCGGTTCTACGAGGTTATTTATACTTTCGTACAAAAAAGACAGCTTTCCTTTATTTTCGATTCGGCAGAAGAACGTTATCTCAAACTATTCAATGAAAGGCCTAAAGTGATCCATAACATGCCCCTTGCTTATATAGCTTCCTATCTCGGTATCAAACCCGAATCTCTTAGCAGGATCCGAAAAAAGATCTCTCATTCCTGACGTGTACGCCTTAACTTTGCAAACGGATTTGCGGTTTATGAGGAAACGCCTTCTTATCTAGAGGTTTTACTATCAGGATTGACTTGTTGTGTACCGTTAGTGGATAATAGTGGGTGGATAATAGTGGGTGGATAACAGTTAATCGATAATAATACCAGGGTTGTGAAGATTGTTTTCGATTACATGTAGCCGAATCGTTTTATTCAATGTACATATTACTTGTCATGCTTTTTAAGAGATTTATTATTCTTCTGGTATTATTTACCGTTACAATCCACACTAAAGCCCAGGAACGCAAGTATCAACTTATTTCTCCCGATGGAAAAATAAAAGTGCTCCTATCATTTGGCACCACTATTTCCTATAACGTTTCGTTTCAGGGAGTCGAGTACCTAAGCGGCGCTACTGCTTCCGTTACACTAGCCGATGGTCGTGTGCTGGGCGCCAACCCACGGGTAGCGGGGAGTAAAACATTGTCGGTGAATAATGTACTTAAAAACCCGATAGGCATATCGAGTGAACTGAAGGAACATTACAATGAATTACTGGTAAAGTGCAGCGGCAATTATTCAGTTCAGTTCCGCGCCTATCCCGAAGGCTTCGCCTATAGATTCGTCACCTCTTTTAAAGACAGCATCATAGTAGCATCGGAGAAAAATGACTTTACATTCAAGGGAGATTATTCTTTTTATGTGCACCCCGAACTTTCGGAATCCAATTATAAAGAGTATCGCTTCTCCGGAAAAGACAGCTCGGTTTATTCCAGCCTGCCAGTATTGGTAAAGCCCGATATGCAAACCGCCATTCTTATTCATGAAAGCGATGTGCTCTCCTATCCTTGCCTGGGCATCAAGACTCGCAGCGACAATACGCTGACCGGCATGCAGGCCCGCTATCCAAGAAAAACAGTTGCCGGCGGTAACAGTAATTTCAATTTACTGGTAACTGAAACCGAAAACTATATAGCACGCATAAGCGGTAGCCGTAGCTTGCCCTGGCGCCTGGTGGCTTTTGCCGAAAACCACGCGGCCATACTTTCCAATCAACTGGTATATCTGCTTGCGACACCTTCGGTGCTAACGAACACATCATGGATCAGGCCGGGAAAAGTTGCCTGGGATTGGTGGAACGCATTAAACCTTTCCGGCGTTAACTTCAAAACAGGATTCAATACAGAAACATATAAGTACTACATAGATTTCGCGGCGAGAAACGGCCTGGAATACGTAAACCTCGATGAAGGCTGGAGCGATCAGTTCGATCTGCTAAAAGTAACCGATAAGCTGAACATGGAAGAACTGGTAAGGTATGCAAAAGAAAAGAAAGTGGGATTGATCCTCTGGTGCGTATGGCGAACCCTGGATGCGCAGATGGAAGACGCCCTTAAGCAGTTCGAACGCTGGGGCATCAGCGGCCTGAAGGTTGACTTTATGGACAGGGATGACCAGGTGGTGGTGGATTTTCATGAGCGACTGCTTAGAAAGGCAGCGGAGAAAAAGATGCTGGTGAGTTATCACGGCGCGTATCACCCTACGGGACACTACAGAACCTTTCCAAATAATATCAACGTAGAAGGGGTACGCGGCCTGGAATGGAATAAATTTAACCAGGAAGGCGCAGGCCCCGAGAACGATCTTCTGATACCCTTTATCAGGATGTTTGCAGGGCCTATGGATTATACGCCCGGGGCGATGCATAGCTTTAACAAGGCCGACTGGCGGGCGAATTTTAACCGGCCTTCCAGCCAGGGAACCCGATGCCATCAGCTGGCGATGTATATCGCCTATTTTGCCCCCTTGCAGATGTTGAGCGACGCCCCCACTTCATATGAAAACGAACCCCCGGTATTGAAGTTTATAGCCGGCATACCAACAGTATGGGATGAAACCATTCCTTTGGCAGGAGCAGCGGGTTCCTTTTTAGGCATAGCCAGAAGAAAGGGAGAAACATGGTATGTGGCAGCAATGAATAGTTGGAACGCGCACTCATTACCGATAGACTTTAGCTTTCTGGGAACCAGGCGCTATAAGGCCGTACTTTTTGCAGATGGCAGGAATGCCGACAGGGTGGGAGATGATTATATTACTACCGAGCGGGAACTATCAGGCAGTGACAAACTGAACCTCGAACTTGCACCCGGAGGCGGATGGGCGGCGAGGCTTGAACCTGTAAAATAATACCGAATATATACAACACTTGCTATATTTATGACCCAAAATCTCTTTATGAATTTTAAGTATCTGACTCTTGGAGCAGTTTTCGTTCTGCATCTGCTATCAAGCGACACAGTGAGTGGCCAACAGACGGCCAACCAGGAAAAAATAAGCCTGAACGATCTTTCGGCTTTTAAAGACCCAGGAAAATCATGGTCTGTTGCAGGCGGCGTTACCGCCAATCTGAATGAGAAGAATCTGCTAACTACTAGAAGTGGAACCGGCATCCTGGTCAATCTACCTACTGCCAACACGAAGGGAGTGGATTTATTGACAACATCATCCTATGGCGACCTAGTCCTCGAACTGGATTATATGATGGCGAAAGGTTCCAATTCAGGGATCTACCTGGAGGGCATTTACGAAGTTCAGCTGGAAGATTCCTGGGGCGTGAAAAACCCGGGATCATCGAATAACGGAGGAGTTTACGAGCGCTGGAACAATTCCAAACCTGAGGGAGAGCAAGGATATGAGGGATATGCTCCGCGTCAGAACGTGTCGAAAGCACCCGGATTATGGCAACATATCAAGATAGCATTTCAGGCACCCCGTTTTGATGCATCCGGCACCAAAACAGCCAATGCGCGGTTTATAAGGGTAGAATTGAACGGTGTCATGATTCATGAAAACGTTGAACTATCGGGACCTACCCGCGGCGCCAATGGCCCGGAGAAAGCTACCGGAGCACTTCGTTTGCAGGGAGATCATGGCGCGGTTGCTTTCAGGAATATCACCGTTTCGCCGCTACCCGCATCCAATGGGCTGAACACCCAGCAGAGAGCGGAGAACGATGCAGATCCTATTTATATCGACGTAGCGTCTACACCCAATATCCGGAGTTTCATAGATATTGCCGGGGGCAAAAAAGTGGTGCATGCTATTTCTGTAGGCAGTACACAGCAGGTGCATTACAGTTATGATCTCGATAATGGCGCACTTTTCCAGGCGTGGCATGGTGAATTTATAGACGCGACTCCCATGTGGCATGATCGCGGCAACGGTACATCGTACCCGAGGGGCAGCCAGGTAATTTTCATGAAGAGTCCCAGGCCCGTGCTCGCCCGATTGACAGGAGACCAGGCGCCCTGGCCCACAGACACTTCCGGCAGTGGCTTCGTTCCGAAAGGCTATATACTCGACGCGGCAGATCGCCCTGTATTCACCTACCGTATATTCAATACCCGTGTAGAAGATGCCATTAAAGTAGTGGATAATGGGCATGGATTTAGCAGAGAAATTACCTTGAAAGACCCATCTGAAAAAATATTTGCTCTGGTAGCTAACGCAACAAGCATCGATAAAGTTTCTGAAGGGCTGTATGTTGCAGATGACCAATCTTATTACATTCAGTTTCCCGACAACGTGAAACCAGTGATCCGCGAGGTGAACGGAAAAAAGGAACTGATCGTTCCCGTGATAGGTAAATTAACATATTCAATATTATTTTAAGCATGTTTACAATGAAGAATATCTTATTAAAAGTAGTGCTGCTCCTTACTGTTTTTTCCAGTACGATCGCTTTTGCGCAAGAAACTCCTAAAGAGGAGGATTTTTATAAAATAAATAAAGTGCGTATTCCGGAAGGACCCATCCTGGAAGTAGGAGGGCTGGTTACGCTTCCCAATGGCGACCTGGGTATCTCCACGAGAAGGGGGGAAGTGTACATAGTGCAGAACCCTACCAGCAACTATCCTTATTTCCGCAAGTTCGCATCGGGCCTGCATGAAATTCTGGGGCTTGCTTACAAGGATGGTGCTCTGTATTGCGCACAGCGCGGAGAGCTTACCAAACTGGTAGACAAGAACCAGGATGGCAAAGCCGATGTGTACGAAACAGTGTATGCATGGCCTTTGAGCGGGCACTATCATGAGTATAGTTTCGGCCCCAAGATAAGCAGTGATGGATCTTTTTTCGTAACGGGTAATGTGGCGTTCGGTAGCGAAGAATGGTGGAGGGGTGAAAGCAGGGTGCCCATGCGCGGCTGGGCGATGAACATTACGGAAACCGGCCAGATGAATCCCTGGGCAACGGGATTGCGCTCGCCAGCAGGTTTAAACGTTATAGATGGTAATTTCTATTATACCGATAACCAGGGAGACTGGGTGGGGTCAGGCGCTATCTGGAATATACAAAAGGGAGATTTTATTGGCCACCCGGCGGGTTTGAAATGGACAGGGAGAGATGACTCACCCGTTAAGATGACGGAAGAATATTTTAATTCGAAAATAGATGAACGGAGAGTCAAGAATGCGGAAGGACGAATCATAAAGCCCGAGAACAGGGTAAACGAAGAATTCAAGACGCTTTTTCAGATGAAGAAAGACTTTCCCGAACTAAGGTTACCTTCCGTGTGGCTACCTTACGGCATTCTCGGCATATCTACATCAGAGCCGGTAAAGATTCCCGAGAATACGTTTGGCCCTTTTGCAGGGCAGCTACTTGTAGGCGATCAGGGCATGAGTATCATTTCAAGAGTGTTCATCGAAACGGTGAACGGCATGGAGCAGGGCGCTTCTTTCCTTTTCAGGAAGGGGTTTCGTTCCGGGGTATTGAGGCTGGCCTGGGCTAATGACGGGTCTTTATTTGTGGGGGAAACCAACCGTGGCTGGGGTTCTGCAGGCGATGCGAACGAAGGCCTGGAGCGGGTGGTATATGATAATAGCAAGACCCCGTTCGAGATGAAGGCCGTGAGAGCACAAGCGGATGGTTTTGAGATCGAGTTTACGCAGCCAGTAGATAAAAAATCGGCGGAAGATATAGCTTCTTATAATCTCGAAAGCTTTATCTACAAATACCAGCCCGTGTATGGTTCGCCCATGGTTAACAAAAGCACGCTTAAAATAAAAGGGGTAAAGGTGTCGGCCGACGGATTGAAAGTAAGGATCGTAGCCGATAATCTTCGTCAGTATTACATACATGCTTTAACAGCGGAAGGAGTAAGGGGTAAAAATACCTATTATTCCCTGATCCATCCTACAGCTTACTATACACTTAATAGCATCCCTACAGGAGGGAAGCTGGCAGCTTCCGAGTTGAGTACAACCAACTCTTCGCTCGTATCAGGAAAAACAACCGGTAACACCGTAGCAGGAGCAAAAACAGCAACAGCTGGAGCCGGAAAGAGTGGTGCTACCAAGGGTACAGCTACCGCTAAAACTGCTACCACGCAGAAACCCAGTGAGGCACAAATGAAGACGCTGTTGACGTCTTATACCTGTTTGGCCTGTCATAATGCCGATAAAAGGCAGATAGGACCCTCCTTCCGGGAAATAGCAAAACGCAGGTATTCCCCTGAAAAAATGTATGCATTGATTCATAACCCCCAGCCACAGAACTGGCCTGATTATGCTACAGAGATGCCGCCTATGCCTCAGGTAACGAAGGTTGACGCGTTCAAGATTGCGAACTGGATCAACTCGTTGAAATAGTATAGTCCGGTGAACTAAGGGGCCTGGTTGAATATCGGCTGAATGTAGGCGGGGTGCTTATCTTATCGCTTTCTCACCAGATACTTTGATGAAGAGAACCATCAAAAATATAAGCATTGAAAGGTTCGATGGAACCGGAAGGCATTATTTTTTTTATAAATACAGGTTATCGAACGGAAGTTTGGGCAGGTGCCTCATCACGCATTATCAAACAACTCTTAAGATAGGTGAAGTAACAATTAAGCCAGGCGATATCATTCTTGGAGACGTGGACGGAGTTCTTGTAGTACCCCGGGATATTGCTTACGATGTCTTATTGAGAGCAGAGGAAATTATCCAAAATGAAAAAGTGATATTTGGCTGGGTTCACGAAGGGCATCAGTGCAGGATATTACTGAGAAAGGCGGCTATTTTTAATTCTGTAAGGCAAGTGTTTTAACGGAATAGTTAGGTATTTTTGTATTCAATACCTAGTATGAAGATGCATTCCGTTCCTCCATTCCATATGTTCGAGTTATTGCGCGTTACCTCTTATTTCGATCACTATGCAATATAGTTTTGAAGATTTGAAGGAGCGGCTTCAGGGAGAGTTATACTACACTAGTTCGTTTACAGACCAGGCCCAGCTCCTGGTTTATTCCTCCGATGCGTCCGTTTATCAGGAAAAGCCGCTGGCCGTAGCCGTACCCGCTACCGTCTCCGATATTAAACACCTGATCGATTTCGCCCGTTCCAATAAGATGACGCTTATACCCCGGGCGGCCGGCACATCACTGGCAGGGCAAGTAGTGGGAAATGGGGTAGTTGTCGATATTTCTAAATACTTCAGCCGTATTCTTGAAGTGAATGAGAGCGAGAAATGGGTGTTGGTTGAACCGGGAGTTATACGCGACGACTTGAATCGCCACCTGCAACCTTACGGCTTAATGTTTGGCCCTGAAACCTCTACGGCCAATCGTGCCATGATCGGCGGGATGGTAGGAAACAACTCCTGTGGGTTACATAGTATTGTGTGGGGAAGCGCAAGAGATCATCTTTTGGAAGCAAGGGTATTGTTAAGTGATGGCACGGAGACGGTTTTTAAACAGGAACCACCGGATCCTTCCTTCCCTGGTCTCAAAGGCGATGTGTACAAAGGCCTTTACAGCATCTTGACCAATCCTGCAAACAGCGATTTAATACGAAGCAATTTCCCGAAAAAGAGTGTTTCCAGGAGAAACACCGGGTATGCATTAGATGCCTTGCTCGATATGGAGCCTTTTACTCCCGAAGGCAAGCCGTTTAACGTGTGTAAACTAATTGCCGGTTCTGAAGGTACCCTCGCCTTTACGACAGCGCTCAAGCTTTCTCTGATCGATTTACCACCGAAAGAAAGTGCCCTTGTCTGTATTCATTGCAGGTCTATCGGGGAAGCCTTGCATGCCAACATAGTGGCTTTAGGCCATAAGCCCATGGCATCGGAGCTGGTAGATAAGTATATAATGGATTTTACCATCGGGCACCCTGAATACAGTAAGAACCGGTTTTTCATAGAAGGAGACCCCGCCGCCATACTGATGGTGGAATTTATGGGTAACGAGATGGAGCTGGTGAAACAGCAGGCTTATGGGTTTATAGAAGAATTACAGTTATTGAATTTAGGATATGCTTTCCCCACACTGTACAACAAGGAAACGTCATTTGCGTGGGATGTGCGTAAAGCGGGATTGGGGCTTTTACGCAATCTGAGAGGCGATGCACAGCCCGTTAATCTTATTGAAGACTGTGCTGTAGCTCCCGAAGATCTGCCGGCATATATCGAGGATTTACGATTGCTATTGGAGCAACACCAGGTAAAAGCGTCTTACTATGCGCATGCCGGAGCGGGGGAGCTGCATGTGGAGCCTATCATCAATTTAAAAACTGCGGAGGGCCTGACTATTTTCAGATCGATATTAAAAGAAACTACGCAACTGGTCAAAAAATACCAGGGGTCATTATCCGGTGAACACGGTGATGGAAGACTCAGGGGCGAATTTATAGAAGCTGCCGTGGGCCCGGAAGTATTTCAACTATTCAGGGAGGTAAAAGCACTTTTTGATCCCGGGAAGATCTTCAACGCAGGCAAGATTACCGACACACCGGCTATGGATGCATCACTGCGGGTTAAAACGGGGATAGCTGTAAAGGAGCCTCAAACGGTATTCGATTTCTCTTACCAGGGAGGTATCAAGACCCTTGCAGAAAAATGCTCTGGGTCAGGCGACTGTAGAAAAACAGCTTTAGCTGGGGGCACCATGTGCCCGAGTTTCATGGCTACGCGCCAGGAGAAAGATAGTACGCGTGCGCGGGCAAATATACTAAGGCAGTTTCTGAATGATCCGGATGATACCAAACCTTTCGATCATGAAGAAATAAAGGAAGTAATGGATCTCTGTTTAAGCTGCAAGGCTTGCAAAATCGAATGTCCTTCAAGTGTGGATATCACTAAAATGAAAGCCGAGTTTCTGCAACAGTATTATAAACATAAGGGCATACCATTTCGGGTACAACTGGTAGGTAATTTCTCAGCTCAGTTAAAGCTTGCTTCATTTGTTCCCGGTGTGTATAACGCAATTTACAGTACCCCGGTTCTAAGAAGAACTCTTAACAGGATGGTAGGTTTTCATCCCGAAAGAACCATGCCCCTGCTATATACTACTACCTTGCGTAAATGGTTTGCAAAAAGAAAGGTGACGCGGCAAGAGAGGATTAAAAGTGTAGTGTTTTTCTGTGACGAGTTTACTAATTTTCTGGATGTAGAAATAGGCCAAAAAGCAATCATGCTGCTGGAGGCCCTGGGGTACCAGGTTATAATGCCGGAGCATCTGGAAAGCGGACGTACTTATCTTTCAAAGGGCTTAGTGATAAAAGCAAAAAACATCGCTAACAAAAACATTGAGATCTTAAGTGAAGTTGTTTCCGATGAAGTACCTGTAATAGGAGTGGAGCCGTCGGCGATACTAACTTTAAGAGATGAATATCCTGATCTGGCGAATAACCAGTTTAAACCCGCTGCTGCCCGCCTTGCCAGGAATACTTTCACCATCGAAGAATTTCTTTCGATGGAAACACAGAAAGGTTTTATATCACCAGTCCGGTTTGAAAAGGCGAAGAAGAAAATAGTTGTTCATGGGCATTGCTATCAGAAAGCCCTGTCTTCTCAACTTCATATCAAAAAGATCCTGAGCATTCCTGTGAATTATGAGGTAGAGCTTATTCCTTCAGGGTGCTGTGGCATGGCTGGTTCTTTCGGGTACGAAAAAGAACATTACGACATCTCGCAGAAGATCGGGGAGCTGGTTCTTTTTCCAGCAGTACGTAAACTGGCAGATGATTTGCTGATAGCGGCCTCCGGTACATCCTGCCGGCATCAGATAAAGGATGGAACTGAAAAAAAAGCGCTGCATCCCGTGGAGATACTATGGCATGCGTTATTGAAATAATACTATCTAATATAAAGCATCTTTTTATATTAAAAAAAGTAAAACTAACGATCACTTAATTCTTTGCCACACGATATGATCTTAACTATCAAGCTTCCGCGAAATTAAAGACCGGCACCAGCTTAAACTTCAGCCAGGGTATTACGAACGGTGCTATAGATGGTGGAGGCAGTGTTATGCAGGCGGTACCGGTATTATTATTATTCCTTGCTATATGACCAAGGTCGATATTGCCGGAACAAAGCGGGCCATTGTAGCATTGGATAATTATTTCTGGCTCTCGCCCGGAGAAACGAAAGTGGTTACTGTGTCGGTTCTATAGAGGCAGCCCGATCAAAAGAGTAAAGTAGAAATATCGGTAGCTTCCTGGAATGCCGCTGCGGTGAAGTTGCCCTTGAAGTAGTTACCTTGCTTACTTTACAATTTGCTTACTATGGCTTCTGCCGTGGCTCGAAGATCATTGATAATCTCAGACTGGTTCAATTTTTTAAACCGGAATGTTGGCATATACATACCTATTCCCGCTATAGTTATATCATTTAGAATAATTGGCACGGCAAATCCTACAATTTGTTCCGCATTGACCATTACAGCAAAGCCTTGCTTTCTGATCTTGTTAAGCTGAAGCATAAATGAGTTTTCTTTATCCTTTATTTCAGGCCATTCATCTTCTGTGGGCAGCCCATATTTTACTATAAATTTCTTAAGTTCTTCCTCCTTTAACTTTGCGATCAAAAGCCTGCCTATGGCAGAATAATATGCTTTTTTCTGGTTTTCAGTATTAGCCTGCAAGCTATTGCTGCTGTTACTCCTTGCAAGAATAGTGCGCATATCACCTTCAACGATCGCCACCAGCGCGTTTTCATTCCATTTCCTGGTAAGATTCTCGAGCTCCGGTTTTGCTGCGTCTACGAGGTCTTTCTTGTAATTCTCGTTTCCTGTAAGGTTGTACGCCATAGGCCCCAGCAGATACTCGCGTTTAGGATCCTTAACTATATATTTTCTATTGGTGAGTGTTTTTATGATGTTGGCGCATGTTCCCGCATTTAAGTTTAATTCCGTTGATATGTCTTTTAAAGAAGCACGGGAGTCTTTATGTTTGGCCAGATACTCTAAAATATCGAGGGCTCTATTGATAACCTGAATCATAGCAATTTTATTTATGCTGGAATTATACCGGTATGATGCGACCTTGCAAAGTAATTAATTTATGAATAAGAGACCATGTATTTTACGAGAGCTTCGTTTAAAAGGAAAAAGCCAGATGCATTATTCCTTGTCTTTTTGAAAGAAGAAACGGGCTCCTGTAAAAATAAGAATGGCTCCTGCAATATAGCTTAACGAAAGCAGAGAAAGACCCTTTGTTAATCCAAGGGTAGGCTTAAGCAGACCCAGTATAAGAGGTGCGAAAGCACCCATTAGAAAAGCGCACATCAGCATCAAGCCAGATGAAGAAGAGCGCATATAAGGTTTTACTACCTCATATAACGAAGCAAAAATATTAGAATCGTAAACACCTCGGAAGAACCCGAACAGGAATAAGGATGCGTACACGATAGTTAGTGTATCACCCATGGCCATCCAGTATATAAAAGGGGCTCCAAGAAGCAGCGCGATAGCTTGGGTGTACAGGCGGTTGCGGCGCGCGACTTTTGCAACAATATCGGCTATCCGCCCACCTATCAGCACCCCGGCGAAAGCCCCTATATGATGATAAAACATGGACGAGAAGCCGGCATCCGTTAGTGTTAGTCCAAACTTATCTACTAGGAAGGATGGCATCCAGGTAAGATAACCGACGTTAACGAACACCATACAGGCAAAAGCAAGTGTCAGTAATATAAATGTAGGCTTTCTAACAATCACTTTTGCCGTTTCTGAAATGCTTACCCTGTTCTCCTCAATGGCAGGGATGTCTTTCTGAAATCGTTTGAATATTATGAAGGCAAGAACGATACCGAATGCACCGAATATATAAAAAGAATTACGCCAGCCATAATGCTCACCAATATAGCCAGCTATCAGTCCGCTTAGGATGATACCAGCGTAGTTGGCAGTTTGATGTAAGGCCAGGGCTGTAGAACGGTTCTTAAGATGATGCTCACTAAGCAAGGCATTGGCAGATGGTGCATAGAAAGCTTCTCCTCCTCCTGTCGCGATTCCACGTAGAATAACAAATTGAATAAGCGTGGAGCATGTGCCGGTTGCAAGCGTGCAAATACTCCAGAAGAGCAACGAGACTCCTATAATCTTTCTTCTCGAAAACCGGTCACCTGCAAATCCTGCAACAGGCACTAACAATCCGTACGTCCAAACCAGCACGGAAGCTATCAGCCCTAACTGGCCGTCTGTCAGTTGCAGCTCCGCTTTTATAAGCGGCAGAACCACACTAAAGATCTGCCGGTCGGCCTGGTTGAAGAAGAAGGCAAGCCAGAGCAATGCCAGCAATTCCCATTTATATCCTTGTCTTTTAGCACGTATCGTCGAAACCGGGTTAGGCAAAATAGGCGCTGATTGATGGGTCATAAATTATCGGCTTTGCAAGAATAATCTTTAATGGATAGATCATCCTCGTCCTGTCCCTTCTATGTTTTTTACATTATAAAATAGTATTTTATAACATAGCAAATGTATGCAATAACATAGTTGCCTCCAATTTTTTATTACAGAAACATCTCCACTAAAGTCTGCCATTCCTGTTCCGCGGTCTGATCAGGAAAAGAGGTGTCGGCCTTGTGATACCAATACCGCGCATTGCC
Source organism: Chitinophagaceae bacterium (assembly GCA_014380425.1). Taxonomy (GTDB): domain Bacteria; phylum Bacteroidota; class Bacteroidia; order Chitinophagales; family Chitinophagaceae; genus JADCRZ01. The sequence continues at coordinate 12,967 of JACMJX010000089.1, forward strand.
CTCATCTCCATCTTTTCGATGCAGATAGGCGTGGATACGGGCTGCGTGCTTGTCAGGGATATCCTGGATAAGCCTGTGGGCTTCCATCCAGTTGTTCCTGGCGTCGTGCCAAAGTGCCTGCAGATATATGTTACTATCTAAAGGGGGCATATCGGTGGATAGCGTTTTTTGAAAATCCCGTAAATTCATTGGTGTAAATTAGGAAGATATGCTTAATTTTCTCACCCTCACTATCATTATTAGTCAGGCAAGCAAAACGGATGTCTCTTCTTGTTTTATCCCCAATAGTTCCACACTGGTTTTCCAGAGGGTATGCTGAAAGTCTTCATTGTAGGAATCGATAGAAGATCTGATCTCTTTTGCCCCTTCGAAATACTTTCCTTTGCTTTCCTTGTAATCTTCTGAATACGCAAGGTTGGCAAGACGTTTACCGGAATTCTCAGCAGTATTTATATTATGTACAAAGTACTTGAGCAAAGGAAACACGTTTCTCCATAGAAAACGCATAAGCGGGGAATAGGTTCTTGCCAGGCCTGTTCCTGGCACTAATCCAGGGTCGAAGGCATTAACCCTAATAGCTGTATTCGACAATCTACGTTGCAATTCGTAGCTGGTAAGTATATTACATAATTTCGATGTCGAATAGCGTCTTTGTCCTGCTATATGCAGTTTTTCTTCCATTTCAGCCGGGTATGCCAATTCCCGCGCACTTTTGAATACAGGATGCTCGATTCCCGTCTTTTGTTTGGGATCGTGTACACCGCTTGCGGTAAATGTTATGCTTGCCTTGCTATCCATAAACGGCATTAGCAGTAAGGTAAGATACAGGGGTGCCAGATGGTTAACTCCGAAAGTACTTTCAAAGCCCTCCTCCGTAATTTGTGTTTGACTTATGTTTTGGATGCCCGCATTGTTTATCAGTGCAATAATACAAGGGCAACTGCTTTTGGAAAACTGATCTCTGAAATTTCTAACGGATGCTAATGAGTTTAGATCCAGAGGCATACAAACTAAATTCGGATGACCCGTTTCGTGTGCTATCGCTTGTATTGTATTTTCCCCGGACTTAACATCGCGGCACGCAATAACGATCTGCTCGCCTGGTGCAATGCTTGCGGTATGCCTGGCACATTCAAAGCCGATACCGCTTGTTGCTCCTGTAATGATTATCGATTTCATTGTATTGTTTTTTATGACGATACAAAGATGCCGGTTACAAAAAAGAAAGTATTTGTCATTTGACAAAAAGCACTCAGCTACTGATATTTTTTCTGATTCTGCTTAGTGATGATTGTGTTATACCTAAGTAAGAAGCAAGATACGATAAGGGTATTCGGTTTGCCAGTGTAGGGAATCTGGAGAAAAAGTTCAGGTACCGCTCTGTTGCATCTTCCGGCATCATAGAGCTTATTTTGTTTACTTTCTCTACTAATGATTTAGATATGATCTTATTAACGATCTCGTCCCAGCCAATGATAGTTAGAGAAAATTCTTTCATCGCTTCTTTGGAAAACACGATCATCTTGCAGTCTGTCACTGTTTGCGCATATTCGGAAGAGGGGATATTCTGGTTATAACTGTTGATGTCGACTATGAAATTATTTTCATCTACAAAGTACTTGGTAATTTCTTCTCCTTTATTATCGTAATAACAGATTCTTAAAATACCCTCCATTAGAAAGGCAATCTCGCGTGGTATTTTGCCAGCTTCAGCATAATACTCTTCCTTCCTGAATTCTTTTAGAACTCCTCTGCTCTTTATTAGATTGATCTGTTGGATGTTAAGATGTCCATACTGCAATAAATAGTTGATCAGTGCTTCCATTACTGCAAATTACAGAATGCCGGCAATCCGGAAGTTGTCATTTGGTAAAAAACGGTGTGGTGCCGAAGTTTCAGTTACTCGTGCAGCAGTGCATCAGGCTAGAATGGGTTTTACTACCTTACCCGCCACATCGGTCAGCCGGTAGCGCCGCCCCTGAAACTTGAAGGTGAGCTGTTCGTGATCGATACCCAGCAAATGTAAAATAGTAGCCTGCAGATCGTGAACATGCACGGGATCTTTTTTCACGTTATAGCTGAATTCGTCCGTTTCTCCATAAGTAAATCCTTTCTTGATGCCACCGCCAGCCATCCAGATGGAATAACACCTGGGGTGATGATCACGACCATAACTTTCCTTAGTAAGCTTGCCCTGCGAATAGTTCGTTCTGCCGAATTCACCTCCCCAGATTACCAGGGTATCATCCAGCAAACCTCTTTGTTTCAGATCCTTTACCAAAGCCGCGGAAGCCTGATCTACCGACTTTGCCATTATCTTGATATCCTTGGGCAGGTTACCATGCTGATCCCATCCCTGGTGATAAAGCTGTATGAACCGCACATCTTTTTCTGCCAGTTTCCGCGCCAGCAGGCAGTTGGCAGCAAATGTGCCGGGTATCCTGCTATCTTCTCCATACATATCGAATATATAGTCGGGTTCTTTAGATATATCGAGTGTTTCCGGTACGGAAGTCTGCATACGGTAAGCCATTTCATATTGCTGCATCCGGTTATTGATCTCCGGGTCTAGCACGTGCTTGAACTGATCGCCACTCATTTTGGCCAGATAGTTCAGCATATTCCTGCGGGATGATTTATCGATGCCGTTCGGATTGTTAAGATAGAAAACCGGGTCGGGCCCCGACCGGAATATAACACCCTGATGCGTAGATGGAATAAAGCCATTGCTCCATAATTTGGCATACAGTGGCTGATCGCCACTTCTGCCTTTCGATAGCAGAACCACAAATGCCGGCAGATTCTGGTTTTCCGAGCCCAAGCCATAACTTACCCAGGAACCCATCGAAGGCCGGCCACCTATCTGGTTGCCCGTCTGCATGAAAGTAACGGCGGGGTCGTGATTGATATGCTCGGTGTACATGCTTTTAACGAAGCACAGATCGTCTACTATTTTCGAATGGTAAGGCAGCAGTTCGCTTACCCAGGCTCTGCTTTTGCCATATTGATCAAACTTGAAAGCCGAAGCTGCCAGCGGGAAAGAACTCTGGCTGGAAGACATGCCTGTCAGGCGCTGTCCCTGCCG
>JACMJX010000090.1 GCA_014380425.1 Chitinophagaceae bacterium
AACATGCGTCACCTTTAGCGACCTTAGGTGGAGTAGATAGCGGAGGGCAAAATGTATATGTGGCGGAACTAGCAAAGCATCTTGCTCAGCTCGGTTTTAGTGTGGATGTATATACGAGATGGGAAAGCTTAACGGAGCCTCGCGTAATTGCTTGGTTACCTGGAGTTCGGATAATTCATGTGAAGGCGGGGCCATTAAAAAGTATAGCTAAGGAGGAACTTCTTGAATATATGCCAGATTTTCGAAATGACATGCTGGATTTCATAATCAAGGAAGGTATTACCTATTCAATGATACATGCTAATTTTTTCATGTCAGCTTATGTTGCCAGTGAAATTAAGAAAATACTCAAAATCCCGTATGTCGTTACTTTTCACGCCTTAGGTCATGTAAGAAGAATACATCAGGGAGATAATGATAAATTTCCCATTCAAAGAATAAAAATAGAAGAGGAAGCGATAAAATCCGCTGACAAGATAATAGCCGAATGTCCTCAGGATCGTGATGATCTGATGCAGTATTACGATGCCAATCCTTCAAAAATCAGTATCATTCCCTGCGGCTTTAACCCTGAGGAGTTTTACCCTGTTAGTAAGTCTCTCTGCCGCTCTTTGCTTAACATTAAGGCAGGCGAGAAAATACTTTTGCAACTTGGGAGAATGGTTCCTCGCAAAGGCGTTGACAATGTAATAAGAGCCCTCGGAAGACTGAAAAGGAACCAGGCACTGAAATGCCGGCTGATAGTAGTAGGCGGCGATTCAGATTGCTGCGATCCTTTAAAGCACCCCGAGATTTTGCGTTTAAAGAGTATTGCTGCGGAGGAAGGTGTTGAAGACACTGTAATTTTTGCCGGGCCAAAAGAGCGCTCTGAGTTGAAATATTATTATAGCGCTGCAGATCTTTTTATTACCACCCCTTGGTACGAACCCTTTGGCATCACGCCTCTTGAGGCTATGGCCTGCGGCACGCCTGTGATAGGGGCTAATGTGGGTGGTATAAAGTATAGTGTGGAAGATGGCAAAACGGGCTTTCTTGTTCCACCTGACGATCCGACGGCTTTGGCCGAAAAAGTGGAAGAAGTGCTAGCAGACAATCTGCTCCTGTCTACTTTAAAAAGCAACGCAGTAAATAGAGTAAATGCTATGTTTACCTGGGAGAAGGTAGCACTGCAGATGAAACAATTATATGTGAAGACAGCTAAATCGCTGGTTTCGACAAGGCAAAAAGACGTACGCGCTGCCTAGTCAAGCTTTATTAGCCAGAATATCCGCTTGTGTTATCTTTTTGAGCAAGCCATCTGTATAAATACAGACCTCGTCAAAATCTGTTTTTCTTGTCCAGTCAAATGATTTATGAAGCGACTTATTTAACGAAGCCCATCTTTGGGATTCTCCGTCTAAACTTATTATGATCCCGGGAGTTCCTAAAGCTGAAGCTACATGTGACACTCCTGTGCAATTGGATATCAGCAAGGCCGCATTTTTCAAGAGGCAGCCTACAGAGCCCATCGTAGTGCGGCCTGTAGTATTGATGGCCTGATATTTCATGTGCGTCATTACTTCTTCTGCGACCTCCAGTTCTTCCTTTACACCGGTTATTATTACCTGCAATCCATACGACGCGCAAAGATCTGCGAGGGTAGCAAAATATGCTGCCGGCCAACGTCTTGACATGCCTCGCGAGCCGGGATGTACGCACACATAATAATGTGGCTCTAGCGGTAGATGAAGGTCTTCATAGTCGTTCCAGTCTTTCTTAGTGAGGGGAAATTCGAGTTCTTTTCCTTTATACGGAATATTCAAGTGTTTTACCAGCTTCAAATGCCTTTCGATTTCATGGAGTTCCATAGAGTATTCGACGAACAAGCTAGAATTAGGACGGTAATTCCCATGTTGATGAAAACCGGCCACCGAACGCGCTCCGAAAAGCATAATCAGGGAATTTGCGATAGTTCCGTTACCCTGCATTTGCAGAACAAGGTCGAATTTCTCCCGCTGCATATCTGAGAGGAATGAAACAATGGCAGGAGGATTAATTTCTTGTTCAGGAAAACCCGGATACCCGGGAAAGGCAATAAAGCGGTCAATATAATGAGAAAACCTTTCTACAAAGCCCTTAGCCCAGAGCATGCCTATAAGTGTAATTTCCGCATTTGGATAGGCGTGTCTTATAGCTTTTATAGCCGGCACACTACACAATAGGTCTCCAAGCTGAAGCGCTCTGAAAATTCCTATTTTCTTTACATTCACTATTTTAAGATCTATCATCTAAAATTAACTTTATACCGACAATACCCATCCCCGAAAGCCTGTCATCATACCATTTTCATTTACAACGACACCATATGTAAACAAGGGGAAGGTAAAATGATAGCGTAGTACAAAAACAGAATCATAATATCAAGGGATGTTATGTTCCGATAGTTTTCGGATCTTTTCTGTATTATTACCATTTGTTACTATAGGTATCATCCTGCGTGCTTCTCCCGTCTTGCTTAACAAAGAGTATATAAGGCTAATATTGTGCCTGCCCGAACTATCCCATGGCGTCTTTCTCAAGCACTAAGGGTGCCGCTGTAAGTGTTGTTGGCTTTTTACCTTGTCGAGTAATGACTCAGCATCGTACGAAAAGGTTTTAAAGCCGAGGAAGTGATGGTCTGTTCCCTAATACTTTCCGTCAACTAGCTATGTAGGATCAAATGATAAGCTATATAACTGACATTTTTTAAAGGGGTGCCAGCTTGTTCAAGGCTGTAATTGATAACATCAAAAAGAAGCTAATAAGTAGCTTTATAGAATACAGCATTAATTTTGAGCATTCGTGTCTGGGTTGTAGCTTTTAACTTTCATTATTGTCAAAAATATTCCAGCGGCATAAGTTTCGATGTAGAAAACGATCTACAGGTGATGTTTTATAGATCAAAAGATGAACTAGTGCCCTATTTCTACACCTCTGCTTCTAAAATTTAATGGGCTTTTATACACAGTCATACCAAGATAAGTGGCCAAAGTGTGGAGAAGATTCCTACAGGTTTGATAATTGCAAGAGAAGATATAGTTATTTGATTTATTAAACTTAAATAAATCAATCAATTTAAAACTTAAAAATTCAGGTATGAAAACGAAAAATCTAATTCCTCTGTTGGGAGGTTTCACAATTGCTCTTGTAATGGGAGGAATATCTTTACCGGCAAGTGCAACAGAGAGAAAGGTATTATCCGTAACTAATAATTCTTTAAGTGCAGTTTTTGTCTCTGACACAACTCCGAAAAAGCAACAGCAGACTGGAAAGAAGAGTAAATCAGTAAGCGAATCTTATGGAACTGGAAGTGGTTCTATGGGAAGTGGTTCCATGGGAAGCGGTTCTATGGGAAGTGGAAGTGGCTCAGGAAGAACAGGATCTGATACCGCATCAGGCTCTGGGTCAGGGTGGTATCATGGTAAGGATTCTCTTCCAAGCGGTGGCAGCGGAGGCGGTCGTACAACACCTGGAACACCAGGGAGCTCTACAACCCCAACAACACCTGGAACTCCTGGTTACCCGGGAAGTCCATCAACCACACCAGGAGCACCGACAACTCCAACAACACCAGGAACACCAGGAACACCAGGTAGCCCATCTAATCCCACTAGTCCCATGACACCAGGGTCATCGACAACGCCAAGAACAGGTACGGGCGCTCCAGGGACTGGCACTGGAACAGGGACGGGGTACTAGTACTGGGAGGGGTTAAGCATTTTAATGATTTGAAGAAGTAGGTACTAAATAGGGCATTAGTATATTAAGAAGTAAAAGCGCAATAGTAGCGCTCTAGAGTAGAGGGTTAACACGGGATCTTTATTACCGTGTTAACCCTCATTGTTTGTATCTATACTTAGGTTTATTTTGGTTAGACCTATTTATTTATAGCAACTTTTTGCACTTCTTTAACCGTTATCAACTTTCCCTTATTTCCCCAACTGTTAGTAATATAAGTGGTGATATCAGCAATTTCTTCGTCAGAGATACCAGGTGGCGGCATTGGTGCAGTGTATTTTACACCGTTTACCACTATGGGCTCGTTAAGTCCGAATTTTTGAGGATAGATTGCATTTGTTATCTTTTTTGCGAAGTAGGAAGAACCAGCTAACGGAGGAATAGTACCAGGTGTTCCCTTCCCATCTGCTAAATGACATGTTATACAAAGCTCTCCATAAAGCTCCTTACCTCTGACCATACTTTCTTGCAGTTTTTTGTCCTGCTGAGGAAGCCAGGCAAGTAAGTTAATAGTTATTAAGATTACACTAATAAAGCGCGTCCTTTTATATGTCACGATTAATCTATTTTGATATTGGAATAATCTTGATTAGTTTTCCGCCTTCCACTGCAACATATATGTATCCATCAGGGCCTTGTGCGACATTTCTTATGCGCCCTATATTCTGCATAAGCTTCTCCTGA
>JACMJX010000091.1 GCA_014380425.1 Chitinophagaceae bacterium
CACTATCCGTCGTACGGGGGCTTTTACCTACAACTGGGTGGGTGATCCATTAGCTGCCAACGAAGCTGTGGGCCTGGTTATAGGAAATGAAGTAGTACGTACTAATTTCCAGGTGTTTCTTCAATATACTGCCGGCTCTAATAATCTTGTGTTGCCACTTTCACAACTCAATCTGCTACCTGTAGGCAGCAGTTACTGCCAGCTGGATAGGCAAATTGAAACAGATGCTCCGCAGGTTACCAGTTCTGGTGGTAAAATAAGGGGTAAGGTGAGGGCGAGAAACAAGTCTGTTTATATCAAGTAATCTTCTTCGATTTGAAATAGCGAAACCGGCCTTATGTGTAGAGGCCGGTTTTATTGTTTTAAGGTGGGTATGGACCGGTTAGCGAACTGTAAGAATAAAAAAATTACGAGCTTTATACCATGAAAGAACTATTCCCGTTTTATTCCATAGGTCATTTTATAAACCAACCTGAAAATAAGACAGCCTTCGAGATCACCCGTTTTGAAACGATGGAAGAGCCCGATGTAGACGATATTCATAAACATACTTTTTATGAGATATTATGGATAGAAAAAGGTAAAAGCGGCCAGATTATCGACTATAAGAAGTACGAAATTGCCTCCGGAACACTTGTGTTTATCTCTCCCAACCAGGTGCATCAGTTTGAAGACTGGCAAAAAGTAACAGGTGGCAGTATTATGTTTACGGAGGATTTCTTTCTGCTGAACCAGAATAATAAGGACCGCCTTTTTGAATTGAGCTTTCTTGACAACTTTTATACAAACCCGTGTATTCGATTCAACAAAAAGGATTTTGCGCAGGTTACAGCAACCATTCATTTACTTGCAGAAGAACACGGGCGGCAGGATCGAAGCCAGACGATCACCCAATCTTTACTACACATTCTTATGGCGCAGGTGCAACGGTGCATAGACAAAGACGCCGAGCAGCCCCTTTTAAAAAAGCACCTGTTGATTTATAAAAGTTTTAAAGTATTGCTCGATAAACACTTTCAGGAGAACAAGACAGCTGCCTTTTTTGCTGATCTGCTCAATATCACACAGCATCACTTGAACCATATCGTGAAAGAGGTATCGGGGAAAACCACCACTGAAGTTATAAGGGCCAGAAGCACGCTCGAAGCCAAAAGATTACTTACATTCAGTGATTACTCCGTGGCTGAAACAGCTGCCGCCCTGGGGTATTTCGATTCCTCTTATTTTGCGAAGATCTTTAAGTTGGAGACCGGACTTGCCCCGAAGGAATTCAAATCTGCCATCTCCGTATCCTACCGAAAAAGGTAGTTTTCGTCTTTACAAAAAGGTTTGTTGCTATTCATCTTTGCAGGGTCAATAACAGGTGAAGAACCTGGGTTCTTTTAATAACCATTCAATTAAAATTACACAAACATGAATGAACAGCAAATTGCAGCAGCACTGGATGAAATGATTTCGATTGTGGCAGCAGGTGATCCAATGGCCGCTTATGACAAGTTTTATCACGAGGATCTCGAAAGAACGGACCTCGATGGTATCGCCCACAGCGGCAAGGTAACGAACGAGAAAATTGGCCGTACAGCGTTATCTAAAATAACAGCCATAAGGGATTTTACAGCCTTGGGGAAGATAGTGAAAGGTAACAGAAGTTTCCTTGTATGGTCGGTGGATTATGATCATGCAGACCATGGCAAAATAGCTATGACCGAAGTAGCCATTCAGGATTGGCAGGACGGAAAGATTATCAAAGAAAAGTTTGTGGCATAATTGTAAATTATTTTATTGTATGGAAAAACGAATATGGTTGATCACGGGTATATCAGGCGGGTTGGGGAAAGCGCTCTGCGACGCTGTTATCGGACATGGTGATTTCGTTATCGGTACATTCCGGAACCCGGAACAAGCGGCGGAGTTCAGTAGTGAGCAATCTGGCAAGGCCATCGGGTTAGCCCTGGACCTGGCGAAACCCGCTGAAATTGAAAAGGCTTTCGCCGGGATTATATACAGGTTCGGGAGGATCGATGTGTTGGTGAATAACGCCGGCGTTGGTATTGCCGGCGCTATTGAAGAAACGAGTATGGCAGAAGCGAGAGCATTGTTCGAGATCAATTTCTTTGGCACCCTGCTGGCGACGCAACTGGCTTTGCCTGTTTTAAGAAAGCAAAAAAGCGGGCATATCATCCAGATATCCTCCCATGGCGGTTTTAAGGCTTTCCCTGGCTTTGGAATTTACAATGCCAGTAAGTTTGCCCTGGAAGGATTCAGTGAAGCGCTGGCGGCGGAAGTAGCCCCTTTAGGGATAAGACTGACGATTGTGGAGCCAGGGCCTTTCCGGACGCGGTTTGCCGGTGATTCCCTGATACAGGCCGGATCAGTAATTGACGACTACCAGGCTACAGCCGGAGCGTTCCGGCAACGGATGAAGCAAGTAGATGGAAAACAGGAAGGTGATCCTCAGAAAGCGGCAAAAGCGATACTGGATATAGCCAATATGGACAAGCCCCCTCTCCGGCTGCCGCTTGGTAAGATTGCGGTAGTCTCCTTAACGTCGAAACTTGATAGTGTACAAAAAGATCTGAATGACTTTAGAGAATTAGCTGAGAGTGCTGTTTATTTGTAAATAGTATAGGAGTACCAGCATTCAGCAAGAAAACACTACAGCTACACTCGATATTTTAAGTAAGTTCGCGTATTGAACCAAACATTCAATACGCGTTAAAACATGATTTCGACAATAAGAACCAACTCCGAGAATCCTGATTTTGTTGCCCTTGTAAAAGATCTGGATAGCTACCTTGCAGAAAAGGATGGGAATGAGCATTCCTTCTATGACCAGTTCAATAAGATCGATCTGATCCGTCATGTAGTGCTTGCTACGATCGACGGGAAAGCTATTGGTTGCGGCGCTATCAAAGAATTTAGCCCGGGCGTTATGGAAGTTAAACGCATGTACACATTGCCGGAATGGCGTGGAAAGGGAGTGGCATCCCGCATACTGGAGGAACTTGAGCTTTGGGCTTATGAAACAGGCGCTGATAAATGTATTTTGGAAACGGGATTGCGACAGGCAGAAGCAATTCGGCTTTACGAAAAGAAGCATTATGAAAAGATCCCTAACTACGGTCAGTATATCGGTGTTGAAAATAGTCGTTGCTTCGAGAAAAACATACGAAAGTAATGTGGCTTTGTAACAAGGCCGCTAAGCCTTGCTTCAAGTATTGAAAGCAAACCTGTTCGTAACGGAGCGAAAGCTTTGGGATGTTATAATACAAAGAGGGTATCTCAGCACGCGCCGAGATACCCTCTTTGTATTCTAAGCCGGTGATTCTACTGGAGAATACCGGGATGCTGATCTTTAGCGATTCAGTAACAATTGCCTTGTAACTGAAGACGACTCGGATTTTATACGCAGGATATACTGCCCATTATTGATGCTTCCTACAGCGATCTTTAAGTGGTTTTTTCCTGGTACCAGCGATGCTTTCTGCGTGAGAACCTGCTGACCCAGCAAATTGAGTACTTCAATGCTGACTTCCGACTTCTTCTCAGCATTCATATCGATGTTGAGCGTTCTGTTGGCAGGTTGAGGATAGATGCTCAAACCCTGCTCCAAAGCCTCGATTTCCGCTTCTTCCTGTACCTCGGACGCTACACGAGCTGAAGAACTGAGACAAGAACTTATCGAGAATCCGGAGTTGCCACTCACAGATGGGTTAGCAGCGCAGGAGAACCGAATGGCCGCTCCCGAAGTAGACGACTGGTTGCCTGTAATAGAATTACCGGTACCCCCGCCACTTCCGGAAGCATACAGGCTTATGTTACCATTTGCAGTGGAATTATTGGATACTTTTACGTTTTTCGCATAAAAATTCCCCACATTGGCATTGGCACTAACATAAACAAGATCATTGAGTGCTGAAGTGCCGTTAGTAAGGGTATTGTTCGAGATATCGACATCTTCGATATCTTTCATTTTGTAGATGCCTATATAACTGTTTACGGTATTATCCGTAATCGAGACTCCCCGCACGGTAGTTCCTCCGCAACATTCCTGTATGAGGATACCTTCACCATCCACACTGGAATAAATAGTAGTTTTCAGTTTATGCCTCGACACCTGAATATCGTTACCGCTCACCACTACATCATGGCCGCCCCAGTCGATACCCCTGTTTTCCAGTGTAGAAGAATTGCCTACAAGTCTTACTCCGGTTGGGTCTACCCAAGCCGATTTGCCCGGCAAATCCCTGAGGACATTGTCTTTGATAAGCATTCCCTGCCCTGAAGCATGAATTTTGGTGCGCATGGTTCCAAACACCCAGTTATCTCTTATAACTACTCCATTACGGAAAAGGCTTGGTCCGGTAGTGGGAGTGTTTAAGTTTCCGCTCTGTCCCCTGTTGACGTAAATACCATAATGGTTGGTGTAGTTAAATACCGCTTGCGGGCCAGTAAGTGTAACCGGCGTTGCATTGTCTCTTACTACATAGCCGGCTTGCTGAAAATTATCCGTTATGTTATCATTGATCCTGTTGTTTGCCACGAGGATGTTTTCAAAAGCCTGCACTTTGATATTAGCGGTAAAGCGATAACTCCAGCGCTGCCACGCTTTCTGCAGAGAAGCACTGTTATATGTAAGCGTTGGTACCAATGGATCGGGATCCGCTACGTTATTGTTCCTTATACCGTAGACAACTATGTTTTTGTTGGTACCTGTATTGTTATCGCCGGTTAAAACGATACCGGCACGGTTTACATCAACA
>JACMJX010000092.1 GCA_014380425.1 Chitinophagaceae bacterium
ACCTGAGGCGACTCATGCCGCACTTGAAAAGTTTCAGCGATCTTATTGGAAATGCGTCGGTAATTGATCAAATCGAGATAATAGAAATCGATTCCCTCAGGCTGCTTTCCTTTGTCGAGCCGGTTCTTTACCATTGAACTGACACTACAGCGAATAGAATGTTTAAATATCAGTTGAGGTTTAGTAAGAGACTTCTCCACTATCGACAATAGCTGATCTTCAGAAGTAATAGGTGTCCAGTTCATGATTGAATTGTAATGATTATAATTATAAAATTATAAATCATTTGTTCAACTTTTATACCTTAATTTATCTGTAACCAACGAAACCATGATGAGCTTTACAACCTGCAGATGATTTTGAACTGGCACAAGACGTAACGGAGAAGGTAGCAGCAACTAGTAATGCGATGAAAAGTAATTTTGCTTTCATTTTTGTGGTATTTAAAATTAGAGAATACAAACCTCAGGATATCAGAAAGCGGCTTGGGATAGGAGGGATCAAATGAAACATTAAATCAGAGGTAGTATTTGCAAGGATATTGCAGTAGTGAGAGCAAAGGAACAGCTTTTATTTGATATTTGCAAGCCCCCGGCCGATTTCTAGGCTCAAATATTAATTTTTATTTTGTTCGTACCATCACCTACAATACTTTTAAGCCGAATTAAAGTACGAGGTATGAATGTCCATTTTATAGCCATAGGAGGAAGTGTTATGCATCAGCTTGCAATCGCGTTGAGTAAAAAAGGGTACAAGGTCACGGGCAGTGATGACGAAATATTCGAGCCTGCTGCGGGAAATTTACGTAACGAGGGTATTTTACCTGAGAAAGAGGGTTGGTTCCCCGAAAAAATCAATAAAGAATTTGATGCCGTAATCTTGGGCATGCATGCGAAAAACGATAACCCAGAGCTTATTAGGGCAAAGGAACTTAGTCTGAAAATCTATTCTTTTCCAGAATATATATATGAAGAAAGTCGTAGTAAAAAAAGGATTGTTGTAGGCGGCAGTCATGGCAAAACAACTACAACTTCCATGATCATGCATGTACTTAGGCATAGGAGAATAAATTTTGATTACTTAGTAGGTGCAAAGCTTCAAGGTTTTGACCAATCAGTGAGTGTAACGGATGCGCCACTTATTGTATGTGAGGGAGATGAATACCCTTCAAGTGCAATCGAAAAAAGCCCTAAATTTCATTTTCTTTTCCCTCATGTAGCCGTTATTACCGGGATAGCTTGGGATCATATTAATGTATTTCCTACTTTCGAGAACTATCTGGAACAATTTAAGATATTTATTGGCAAAATAGAGCCGGGAGGCATTCTTATATATAATGAAACAGATGAGGTGCTTGCGAATCTGGTAAACGAGCATTCCGCAGATATAAGAAAAATAGCGTACGGCGTGCCGGAGCACAAAATCGTCAATGGAATTTCTTCTATAACATTGGAAGGGAAAGAAAGCCAGCTAAGGGTATTTGGTAATCATAATTTGCTAAACCTGCATGCTGCATGGCTGGTATGCAAAGAGATAGGCGTAGATATCGCATCTTTCCTTGAAGCAATAGTTGATTTTACAGGTGCTTCCAAACGTCTCGAACTTCTTGCAGCAGAACAAACTCTTTCCGTCTACCGCGATTTTGCCCATGCACCATCAAAAGTGAAAGCAACCATCGAAGCTGTTAAGCAGCAGTTTCCTGAAAGAAGACTAATTGCACTGCTTGAACTTCATACTTTCAGCAGTTTGAATGCCAATTTTATGCAGGAATACAAAGGAACTTTGAACTTTGCCGATGTATCTGCAGTATATTACAGCAAACATGCGCTCGAACTCAAACGGATGCCGGAACTGGCTAAAGAGTCTGTACAAAATGGATTTTCTAAAGACCAACTAGTAGTGATAAACAATAAAGAAGATCTGCTTTTATGGCTAAGGGCACAACATTATGATAATAGTGTTCTTTTGATGATGTCAAGTGGTACATTTGATGGATTAAACATAGATGCATTGCTTAAAGAATTAATCTGACGTGAAAAACAATAATATTAAGAATTACTTTCAATGCTTTTACTAAACAAACCTTTAGCTTTCATTGATATTGAAGCAACCGGTATCAACTTCTCAAGCGATCGGATTGTTGAGATAGCCATTGTGCGACTTTCAGTAGATGGAACGAGGCAGGTTAAAAGGAAGTTGATAAACCCAGAAATCCCGATTCCAATTGCTGCTATCGAAATACATGGCATTACGGATGAAATGGTAAAAGATGCACCTACCTTTAGGCAAGCGGGTAATGAATTAAAGCAGTTTCTAGATAACTGTGATTTAGGTGGCTATAACAGCAACAGGTACGATATTCCTCTTTTGATGGAGGAATTTCTGCGTATAGGAATGGAATTCGATATGAAAGGGCGTCGCCTGCTTGATGTACAAAAAATTTTCCATTTAATGGAACAACGAACTCTAAGCGCCGCCTACAAATTCTATTGCGACAAGATACTTGATGGCGCTCACGGTGCGGAAGCAGATGCTAAGGCTACATGTGATGTATTAGAAGCGCAGATAGCTCGTTATCCCAACATAGGTAACACAGTTGAATCAATTTTGAAATTCACGGGAGATGACACTATCATTGATTTTGCACGACGTTTCGTGATGCAAAATGGCATAGAAGTATTTAATTTTGGTAAATACAAAGGCAGGTCGGTAGCAGAGGTATTGAAATTGGAACCGCAATATTACGATTGGATGATGAAAGGTGATTTTCCTCTACATACCAAACAAAAACTAACAGAAATATTTAATCGTACTCTGTTAAAAAAAGGATAAAAATAATACTATAAAAGATTGCAGAGCATTGAAAAATTGTACTTTCACCCATCAACCTCTCTCAGTTTTTGGAAAAAATAGTAATTATACCGACATATAATGAGAAAGAGAATATTACTAATATTCTAGAAGCAGTGTTTTCAATGAACCTTGGTTTTCATGTGCTGGTAATCGATGATGGCTCTCCTGATGGCACTGCTCAAATTGTTAAAAAGCTCCAACTTTCATATCCAGAGCAGCTATTTATTGAAGAAAGAAAAGGTAAACTGGGGCTTGGGACTGCTTATATACATGGTTTTCGATGGTGCATTGATAGAGATTACCCATATATCTTTGAAATGGATGCCGATTTCTCTCATAGTCCTTCAGACCTTGAACGGCTTTATCAAGCCTGCAAATTTGGAGGAGCAGATATAGCCGTTGGTTCCCGATATGTAAAAGGTGGAGGAAATGTAAATTGGCCCTGGAGCAGAGTACTTCTTTCTAAAGGCGCTTCCGTTTATACACGCCTCATTACATGGATACCTGTCAAAGATTCTACAGCAGGATTCGTTTGCTATAATAAACAGGTGCTGGAAACAATTAATCTCGACCAGATTAAGTTTGTAGGTTATGCCTTCCAGATCGAAATGAAGTTCGCGGCTTGGAAACTTGGTTTTAAGATAAAAGAAGTGCCTATCATTTTCGAGGACCGAAAACACGGTATTTCCAAAATGAATAAAGGCATTATTAAAGAAGGGATTTTAGGAGTTATTAAACTTCGATGGTCTAGCATGTTTAAGGATTATCGTAACAAGGTAAAGAAAACATCGCTGAACCAGCAAAATTCTTACATATCATAACGCGCTCTTAAGCTGCACTTGTGGTTATGTAGCGTACTAAGCTTCTCTTGGCTATCGGCAATAAAGTTTCGTCAACAGGAAATTCAAGATCCGTTTCAATAGAATACACGGCTGGGTTCGGAAAATCCTTTTTCTTTTTTATCAATTCCACCTTTATATTCTCATAAGTATTCACCATACTTCTTCTCCATGTATCGATATATTCTGTTTTAATACCCCGGTATTTCTCGTCATGTTTCTCGTATATACTTAGCCTGTATTGATAGACCCTTGTACTTTTATTACTTCCTTCACTTAGTAAAAAGTAGCCCTCTGCAATTTCTAATGGAATAATCCCTACAGGAAAAATAGTGAGCCTATCCTCCACGAATTCGTAAATCTCAGTACCGCTGCTTATGGTAGTTTTGATTGTATTTGCAGAAAAGTTGATGATGTTGCCCAATTCTTCCATTAGCTCATTGTCCTCGATCATCTGCTCATACAACAGCTCCAGCCTCTGAATCTGAACACCTGTTAATTTCTTAGGAAACTGTTCCTGTAGATACTTTTTATTTTCCCTTAGTGCAACAAGATTATTATAGTGAAATATCACATCCGCCAGTTGGGGATATAGTTTATTTTCATTGAAATATTTATTTACCTCCTGAAGGTAAGCGAGCAGTGTATATTTTTTGAGTTCGAAATCTATATATCCCTCAGCGAACCATGTTTCAGATAATGTCTTCATAGCAAAATAATTTACTATGAATTTAATAAATCTGTGCCATATTTCCAAGATCAGAACTGTCTGTCGGAATCAAAATTTTCCAGTTCTCTAGCCACCGAAGTAAGGAAAGTTGCACCAAGGCTTCCATCTACTATGCGATGATCGTAACTCATGGAAAGATACATCATGTGTCTTATGGCTATCGAATCGCCTTGGGCAGTCTCAATAACTACGGGACGTTTTTTAATAGCACCTACAGCCAGAATGGCTACCTGGGGCTGATTAATAATCGGTGTGCCCATAAGACTTCCAAAAGTGCCTACATTCGTCAACGTGAATGTGCCGTTCTGGATGTCTTCCGGTTTCAACTTATTATTACGGGCATTATCTGCCAGGGTATTTACTTGCCTGGCCAGGCCAGTTAGATTCAGTTGGTCGGCGTTCTTAATTACGGGAACGATCAGGTTGCCGGTAGGAAGTGCAGCCGCCATACCAATATTGATATCTTTTTTAACAATAATCCTGTCTCCGTCCAATGAAGAATTGATAAGCGGATAATTTTTAATGCAACGTATTATGGCTTCGATAAATAAAGGAGTAAATGTCAGCTTAGTACCCTCACGTTTTTCAAATCCATTCTTTACTCTTTCTCTCCATAGTACCAGGTTGGTAACATCAGCTTCCGTAAAACTGGTTACATGAGGACTGATATGAACACTATCAACCATATGCTTCGCAATCAATTTCCGCATCCTGTCCATCTCTATTATTTCGACATTTGCACCAGGCTCGATTTTTAGAATGGGGCTGTCCACACGATCTACTGTCTTAATGAACGTCCGCTCAATTTCAGGAGTCACTGTTGGTTTCAGGGAATCGATCTCACTTCTTGATACTCCAGACGTTCTATTGTGCAAATAGTCAAGAATATCTCTTTTAGTTACCCGATTTTCAGTTCCAGTACCTGGTATGCGCTCCATCTCGGTCATGCTGATTCCCTCGCTAGATGCAATATTCATGACAAGCGGAGAATAAAAACGATTAACCGAAGCGGAAGATGTTTGAATCGATCTTTTCTGGTCCGTTGGTGTTGGTGTCTGGTCTATTAGTGTCTTTTCAGCTATTTTACCAGGTAAGGCCTGTGATGATTCAGCGTTTTGTGATTGGCCAGCCTGACGAATGCGGGCAATTACACTGCCGATAGCGACTACGTCATTTTCCTTAAAAAAGATTTCCTCTATTATACCTTCCGCGTTACTTGGAACTTCTGTATCTACCTTATCAGTAGCAATTTCGAGAACTGTTTCATCTTGTTGAACGGCATCTCCTGGCTTTTTATGCCATTTTAAAACAGTCGCTTCCATTATACTTTCACCCATTTTTGGCATTACTAAATCAATTAAATCCATGTTAATTGAGAATTTAAGTTATTATTAAAGCAGGCTCTGCCAGGTATCACCAGATAGCACGCAACCGATCGACCACAAAAGTAAGGAATTTGAGCTTGCTCGCATTCGGCTCTCGTTCACCTATTATCTACTATTAACTTCCGAAGGAGATTCAAGGCGAAAATGGCAGTAAATTCAATATTCCTGGTTCTATCAAAACGAAGATGGAGCTTTTCAGCAATGATACCTTCATCATTTCCGACAGCTATCCATACTGTTCCCACCGGCTTGTCTAGACTACCTCCTCCGGGCCCCATTATTCCACTCACCGCAATAGAATAGCTTGTATTCATGAGATTTAAGCATCCTTGCACCATCGCACGCACCGTTTCTTCGCTAACAGCGCCATGATCTCTTATAGTAGTATCCGAAACGTGAAGAACTTCCTGCTTAATCTCATTAGCGTAACTTACCACTCCACCTTTAAAGAAATCAGAAGCTCCTGCATGTGCAGTTAATAAATGGGCAATATAGCCTCCTGTACAGCTTTCAGCCGTCGATACTGTTTCTCCCCGCGCAGTCAGTAATCTACCCACAACTGCGGGAAGTGCTTCATCCCGGTCTGTTACTAGATATTCTTTCACCCGCTCTTTTAAAATTGCGAACTGCTCCTCCACATCTCGCTCTGCAGTTGCGGTGTCTGTTGATATTACAGTAAGTCTAAGTCGTACCATTCCATAATTAGGAAGGTAAGCAAGTTTTAATTGCGACGGCAGGGCCTGCTCAAATTCCTTAATATGGTCAGCAAGAAAAGATTCTCCAATGCCCGCTGTAAGAAGTGTACGCGAAATAATAGCAGGCAGCACAAAGTAAGAAACTAGTTTCGGCAGCACAAAGTCCAGCATCATGCCTTTCATTTCATGAGGCACGCCAGGCATGCTGACATAGATCTTGTTATCCTTTTCAAACCACATTCCGGGGGCCGTTCCTCTTGTATTGTATACTACAGTGCAGACATTCGGTACTTCGGCCTGTTTTACATTTGATTCCAGCAGAGGACGGTTAAAACGCGCAAAAATAGCCTTCACGTTGTCAAGCGCCGCCTGGTCTGTTACCATCCGTCCACCGAAGTATTCATTCAGTACCCGCTTAGTGATATCATCAGAAGTAGGGCCAAGGCCGCCGGTTAAAAGAATAATATCCGCTTGTCGGCTTTCTTCTTCAAGCGCCCTTATAATTTCCTGCCGGCTATCGCCTACCGCAACCCGTCGTTTTAGCCATATGCCATATTTATTCAACTCCATAGCCATCCAGGAGCTATTTGTATCTACTACCTGACCTATCAGTAACTCATCGCCAATCGTTATTATGGATGCATTAACTTTCTCGGGCATATTGATAATTAGTAACGTTACTTTTACAAGAAATGAAATTACTTGATCATTGCATCTACACTAACTTTGCCGGGACCGCACAAAAGAATGACAGAGAAAACTATCAAGTAAAGGGCCGCGTGTTCTCCTTCACCAAATAAATCCGCCTTATGCGCTTTAAAAAAGGCTACCAACATTACAATCAACAGAGGTACAACCACCGCCCTGGTAAATAATCCTATCATCAGAAAGATGGTACAGAAAAATTCGGCGAATACTACAAGTGCTAAAGAGCCTGATGAGCCAATGCCCATAAAATTCATGAATTCGGAACGGTACTTAGCAAAATTAATCAGTTTATCATATCCATGAGAGATCATTAAAGCTCCGACTCCCACCCGAAGCAGCAGCATGGATAAATTGAATGCCCATTCACTATAAGCTATCGAAACTAATTTTTTCATTTAGTTGAATTTGATCAAAAATAGAGTATAGTGACGAATAAATACGCATTGGCGCTGCATTAAGGGAAATGGTAGCTCGCCGCACTTATCCACAAGTGTTTGGAACGATGTTTGGTAGAAGCGGAAATATTTTTAAACTTTACCATTATTAAAAGGTCTGATAATCCTGCGAGATTCAAGCTCCGGGAGCAGCATTGTGGTGTTAGAAAAAAATATATAAATGAAAAAATTCCTATTCATTGTGTTAGTTGCGTTGCCTGGCCTCCGTGTTTTTTCACAGCAAACACGCTATCTTAACGATCCTGATATTAATCTTAAGCAAGCCAAAGAATATTACCAAAAGGAGTATTACAGCTTGGCTTATCCCATCTTTAAGGATCTTGCACAACAACTCCAAATAACGGATCTCACTAACCAGGCACTAAACTATCAAGAAGTAAAGTATTATAGTATTGCCTGTGCACTAAAACAAAACGAGTCAGGAGCCGGGGAGGCAGCCAGACTGTTTATAGATCAAAATGAGAACATCGGCAGGGTTCAGATGATGAACTTTCATCTGGCCGAATTCTATTTTAGAAAAAAAGATTTTAATAGGGCTATTAGTGGCTATGAAAGCACTTCCCTGGAGCATCTTACCAATCATGAGATAGCAGACATGAAGTTTCACCAAGGGTATAGCTACTTTAACCTGAATGACTTTGTGAAAGCGAAGCCTTTATTCAACGATATAAGACAGCTTAAAAGCGACCCTAATTATCTCGAAGCTAATTATTATTATGCATTTATAGCGTTTAATGACAGAGATTTTAAAGAAGCGCTCTCTTCTTTCCGTATAGTAGAAAACCAGAAGGAGTATGCGGAGGTGATTCCATTTTATATTTCTACCATTTATTATTATACCGGCGAAAAAGAAAAGGCGCTGGAATACGCAGAAGGTAAACTAAAAAGCGGAAGCCAGTTCTATGACCTGGAACTTCGCCAACTGGCTGGTCATGCTTATTTTGAGAAACAGAATTATGCCAAAGCACTTCCTTACCTGGAGCAGTATGTAAACAAGGCAAAGAAGGTGAACCGGGAAGACGTTTACGAACTTTCCTACTCCCAGTATAAGACGGGTGATCTAGTGAAGGCGATCGAAGGGTTTAAGCAACTTGGAGGAAAGGAGGACTCACTCGCTCAAAATTCCATGTATCTGCTAGCCGATGCTTATCTTAAAACCAATCAAAAGGCCAATGCCCGCAATGCTTTCCTCTTCTGTGCCTCCAATAGCAGCAACGAAACCCAGAAAGAGGTATCCGCCTTTAACTATGCCAAACTTTCTTATGAGCTCGGGTACCAGGATATTGCACTCACGGAACTACAGCGTTTTACAAGTGCGTATGCGAACTCTGTTTATGTTAATGAGGCAAAAGAACTTCTGGTAGGCGTACTGGCAAATACCAATAACTTCAAAGATGCCCAGGTTCTTTTGGAAAGCCTGGAAAATCCATCTGAAAACGCAAGAAGACTCTATCCAGCCATTCTTTATGGAAGGGCCACAGAATTGATAAACGATGGCATGCTGGTTACGGCAAATGAAATGCTTGACAAGGCACTTAAGGATCCTTACAACCAGCCTGTACTTCCTTACGTCCATTTCTGGAAGGGAGAGATCTCTTTTCGCTTACAAAAAACGGACGACGCTATCCGTTATTATCTTGAATATCTTAAAAACCCGAACACCAACGGTGAAGTAAATCCTCTGAATGCCCGCTATAATTTGGGATACTGTTTCTTTAAGAAGGAAAATTACCAGCAGGCACTTGGAATGTTTCAGCAAATAACCAAAACGCCGAAAGTAGGCACACCGGCTGTAGAGCAGGATGCTTACCTGCGTTACGCGGACTGTTATTACATGAACAGGGAATTTAAGAAGGCAATCTCCATGTATGACCAGGTAATTAACCTGAGCTGGCCCTCTGCTGATTATGCTACCTACCAAAAAGCTATGGTAAGCGGCATCACCAGCGGAAGTGAGAAAATAAAGTTACTTCAGTCAATTCCACGCATTTATCCGGAATCTCCATTGGCAGCAGATGCGAATATGGAAATCGCCAATACATTCCTGTCTTCAGAACGCTTCAATGAGGCTTTACCTTATTTGAAGAACGTATTAAAAAGCAATGACAATGAATCTCTGAAGCCAAAAGCGCTTCTGAAGTCAGGTATCGCCTATTACAATCTTGACAACAATACGGAAGCACTCAAGCAATATAATGAACTACTTAAGCAATATCCTAATTCGATAGAAGCGGATGAAGCATTGAGCAGCGCACGAAACATTTATGTAGAGGAAGGACGTTCTGGTGAATACGTTGCGTTTGCAAAATCCATGGGCAGAGAAGTAACAACTTCCCAGGAAGATTCCCTTGCATACGCAGAGGCGGAAGTGCAATTCGGCAACGGTAACTTTCCAGGAGCACTTACGCGATATGAGAGCTACCTTTCCAGATTTCCTGACGGAAAACATGTACTGGAAGCGCTCTACTACAAGAGTGAGATTTACTATAATAAGAAAGACTGGCAGAAAGCAGCAGAGGGCTATGAGCAAATAGCAGACAGGGTGCCAAATAAATTCGGTGAAAAAGGACTGTTACTTGCAGCGAGGCTCAATTTCTTCGATTTAAAAAACTATGACAAGGCGGAACGCTATTTCTCCCGACTAAAAGAGTTTGCAGCCAATCAGGAGAACAAGCTGGAAGCTATGAGAGGCTTGCTTAGGAGCCAGTTTCAACTGAAGAAATGGGCGGAGGGTGTGGAAAATGCGAAAGAACTCCTCGCACAGAAATCCAGCAGTACAGACGATAAAGTTCTAGCCAATTTCGCGCTTGCAAGAGCTGCTCAATCGGGTAATCAATGTGAATCTGCTATTAACTACTATAAGGCTGTTGCCAGCCTTAATAAGGCTGCATATGGAACCGAATCGAGGTATGAGATCGCACATTGCCTATACGACCAGAACAAGCTGGAAGAAGCCGAAAAAGCTGCTTTCGATGTGGTTAACAAAGGAGGGTCTTACGAGGAATGGATCACCCGGTCTTACATCCTGCTAGGCGATATCTACTACAAGCAAAAGGACTATTTTAACGCCAAGGCAACGTTCCAAAGTGTTGTACAAAACGCTTCGCTGGCTGATCTTAAAGCAGAAGCTCAGCAAAAGTTAGATAACGTGACAGAAGAGGAAAAGAAAGGCAGCAAGATTAATTAACCGCTTCTTCCATTAATATGACAATGAATATGATCATTATAAAGAGATTTTTAATAGTTGTGCTGGTATTTTCTTCCAGCGCCGTCTATTCACAAGATACTACCAGAAAAAAGACAATCGACATTACCTCGAGTTTCAAGCCGGTACTTAAAGAAGCTGCCAAGATTAATTTCAATGCTGCACCGCCCGCAGCTGATGGCAGAAGACCCGTACTGAAATACAATATACCCGCCCAGAATCTTTTACTAAGCTATCAGCCACTTGCCATTCGTCCGGTAGCACTACAAACGGATTCAGGTGCTTCCTGGCAAAACAGCAACTATATCAAACTGGGAGTGGGGAATGTGATCCTTCCTTTCGTGCAGACGGGCTTCAGCTTTGGGGACGGTAAAAACACTTTCTATAACGTATTCGCTAATCATCACAGCGCTAAAGGTGATCTTCCTTTTCAGAAGAATAGCAGGACGGACGTAACGATAGCTGCTACCTATAAAACACCTTCAAACTTGGAGTGGAGCGGCAAAATAGGATTTCTTAGCCAGCAGTATTTCTTATACGGATACCAGCCGCGATCTCTTGAGTACACCAAAGATCAGCTACGCCAGCGCTTCCAGACATTTGGCGGAAAGCTGAGTCTTCGAAACCTGGAGCCAACCGAGTTTGGCGTTAATTACCATCCAACTATAAGGATCTCAGTCTTTAACGGCACGAATGATATTAAAAAGGCAACTGAAGCTAATTCCGTATTGTATGTACCGATAGAAAAAAGGATCAACGACAATTTTGCCTTCAACCTCGGTCTCACGGCCGACCTTACTAATTTCAGGCCACGTGATACCGCTACTATCCAGAATAACTTATACTCCGTGGCGCCTGCCCTAAACTATGTAACCGATAATCTCAGCATCACCGCAGGTGTGATACCTACCTGGCAGAATAAGGA
>JACMJX010000093.1 GCA_014380425.1 Chitinophagaceae bacterium
ATTATGACCTCCACAGGCGATGGATTTAAGATTGCCGAAAAGGATCTGGAACTGAGGGGGCCGGGCGATATAGAGGGAACGCGCCAGAGCGGCGTACTTAACTTCAAGCTCGCCAGCATAACGGAAGATAAACAGTTGCTGTACCTCGCGAAACAGCTAGCGATGAAGATAATAGACGAGGACGCGGAGCTGGATTCGGCCGTAAATTTGCAGCTTAAAAACCATCTCCAATCACTACAGGGGAAGACTGTTTGGAGTAAAATTTCGTAAATTACTATACCCTGATACCTTAAAAAGCGTTTAATACAGGAATTAATGAATACTTCGCCAGAAAAATTTTGTTTACTACTTTGCATCGCGTTCCTCTTTAGCCTGAACTTATTCTCACAAAGTAACGGCAGTTACACAAGTCTTGAATTTATAGAAAATAAAGGACAGTTGGATACAAACGTCACTTTCAGGGGCGATCTTAATAACGGGTCTTTTTTTCTTCGCAAAACAGGATTTACGGTAGTGCAACACCACGCCGGAGATATGGAAAGAATTGCCGAGGATATGCACGGGCATTCACATAGTAGTGAAGCCGAGGGTAAAAAAAGACCTGTGCGGCCAACAAGGGATGGGCGGGGAAATACATCTAAAGATCCAAATAACGGTGGCTCCAGCAATAACAGTGGTGACAATAGCAGCCTGATACTTCGATCTCATGCCTATACCATGGATTTTGTAGGGGCAAACCCCCACGCTCAGCGAATAGGTGAGAAGCCTCAACAAGGATATAATAATTATTTTATAGGCGACGATTCATCTAAATGGGCGAGCAATTGTCAGTTGTTTCAGGTTATTACCTACAAAAATGTATATCCTGGAATAGATGTTAAATACTACTCAGAATCTGGAATGCTTAAATACGAATTCATTATACAGCCAGGGGCCGATCCATCTAAAATAGCCATGAAATTCAACGGAGTGGAAAGGTTAAGTATTCGTAATAATGAATTGATAATCGGCACTTCCGTAGGAGATGTAAAAGAGCTTGCCCCTTATACTTATCAATCCGATATTCAAGGAAGAAGAAAAATAGATTGCCGTTATAAGATCGAGAATAACAATATCGTTCGTTTTGCGCTGAAAGATTATGACAGGGCATCAACGCTTATCATCGACCCCACACTCATCTTCGCTTCTTTATCAGGAAGTACCGCGGATAATTGGGGCTATACTGCGACTTATGGCATTGATGGCAGCTTCTACTCGGGAGGAATAGTGTTTGGGTCTGGTTATCCAATCTCTCCTGGCGCATACCAAACCTCTTACTCTGGCAGTGGGGCACCAGGCTCCTATAATATGGGCATCATGAAGCTCAGCGCCGACGGCAGCCGCCGAATTTATGCAACTTATATCGGGGGAGACGGGAACGAGCAGCCCCATAGCCTGATTTGCGATGAGCGTGGTAACCTTGTTATCGCCGGCAGAACTAATTCTACTAATTATCCTGCTTTTTTTAAAAACGTCATACCAGACATGGGGGGCCGTAGCGGCACAGATATAGTGGTTACCAAGCTGAATGCAACAGGAACCGCGTTAATCGGATCCGCCCGTGTAGGCGGCCCAGGCAATGACGGTTTAAATACAAGAGACAGCCATAAAGATGGACCTTTCCAGCTAATTAGCAACTATGGCGATGATGCACGGAGTGAAGTTATTCTGGATGCGGCAGGCAATATATATTTAGCCTCCTGCTCTCAGTCTGGTGACTTTCCAACCACGCTCAATGCTCCACAAAAAACCTTGTCCGGACTGCAGGACGCAGTATTAATAAAGCTGAATCCTAACTGTTCAGCACTCCTTTTGTGTACACTTTTAGGAGGCACGGGATACGAAGCCGGCTTTGTTCTCGCGCTCAATCCTGCTAACCAGGATATCTATATCGCAGGAGCAACTACCAGCCCTAACGATCTTCCAGGTAGCAAAATAGGTTCCAAACAATCAGTGAGCATGGGAGGATTAACAGATGGATTTATCGCCGTTTACTCCAATGATGGATCCATTCTGCGACAGTCTACTTACCTGGGCACTGCCGGCACCGATTTTATCTTCGGAATTCAATTTGATCGAAACGCATTTCCTTATGTAATGGGTACTACTACTGGGCAATGGGAAGTAGTAAATGCAAAATATTCCAATAAAGATTCTAAACAGTTTATCTCCAAACTTAACAAAGACCTTTCGGGTTTTCAGTATTCCACCGTATTTGGTTCCGGGTCTACCAGTCCCAACATTTCTCCGGTTGCCTTTCTTGTTGACAGGTGTGAAAATGTGTATGTATCCGGCTGGGGTAAAGATATTATTGGAGAGTTCACAAGTCTTGCTGGTACCCAGGGTATGCCGATTACTCCGGATGCCATACAGAGTACAACAGATAATAACGATTTTTACTTTATAGTTATCAAACGTGATGCTGAAGAACTGCTTTACGGCACTTATTATGGCGAGCGGGGTGGAACAGGCGAGCACGTAGATGGTGGAACCAGCAGATTTGATGCTAACGGAGTTATATACCAGGCCATTTGCGCCAATTGCGGCCCTCCTCGTGGAAAGCCTCGCTGGCCGGTTACCTCCGGCGCATGGTGCTGTGCTACCGGTTGGGCCCCTGCTAGCGGTGGAGGTTGTAATCTGGGAGCGCTTAAAATATCCTTCAACTACTCGGGAGTTGGAGTAAGTGTAAAATCTTTTCTCGCAGGCAATCTCGATAGCACGGTTTGTGCTCCTGCCACCATAGAATTCCGCGATACCGTCCGTAATGCTGCCCGCTATGAATGGAACTTCGGTGATGGTTCTCCAGAAATTGTCACTACAGAATTCCGGCAGTCGCACTTTTATGCAAATGTCGGAAATTACAGGGTAAGGCTTATCGCTATAGACTCGACCACTTGTAATATACGGGATACTTCTTATGTTACCATTTCCGTGCGTGACAATAAGGCAGAGCTCGACTGGACGTATGAGAAAACTGTTCCGTGTCCGGACCTGTCGTTACAGTACACCTTTAGAAATTTAAGTACTGCCCCTGCATCTGTTCCCTTTAAAAATAATAGCTTTATCTGGGATATGGGCGATGGAACCAGGATTGACCCTGCCGGAACTAGCGACATAACACATACTTTCAGAGATGTCGGTTCGTACAATGTTCGACTGATTCTGACCGATACGAATTATTGCAATGCTCCAGATTCAACTACCCTTAAACCCGCAGTACGTGTTTCTCCGGTAGTAGTAGCAAATTTTGAAACACCACTCAGGGGCTGTGCGCCTTATGATGCTGTTTTCAACAACACTTCTTTGGGTGGGCAAACGTTCGAGTGGAACTTTGGTGACGGTAGTCCTCTTTCAACCGACATTAATCCAACGCATGTCTATGCCGCTGCAGGAACATACACGATAACCCTTAGGGCTTTCGACCCGCTGACTTGTAACCTCACTGATGACACGTCTTACGCAATAACGTTGTTTGCGGCTCCAGTAGCGTCATTCTCCTTTACACCCGTGCCACCGATAGAAAATACTGCCAATGTATTTACAAATAGCTCATCACCAGACGCAAATCGCTTTCTGTGGGATTTCGGTGACGGCGATACCCTTATCACTTCAAGCCGGGCACAGGTAGAGCATCAATACAACGAAACTTGGACTTTTACAGCGTGCCTTAAAGCTTTTAATGCTGCCGGTTGTGAAGACGATAC
>JACMJX010000094.1 GCA_014380425.1 Chitinophagaceae bacterium
AAAACTGCTGGTAACTATGGAAACCGACAAGCTCGTTTCCTGGAAGTATGTAAATGTGAGCAAGCGTTCTGCTTCCGTGGATCTTAAGATTACCGCCGAACATATTCCAAATGAATATATCACCTCAACCCTGATAAAGCCCCACGATGTTTCCGATATTCCCTTGACGGTTGCCCACGGATTTCAGAATGTGAAGGTAGAAGAGAAAGACCGCAAGCTCGATGTACAGATAACTGCCCAGAAAGCAGTGCGTTCCCGCACCCGTCAGAAAGTAAGCGTTAAAGCGGAGAGCGGCAGTTATATAACCCTTGCCGCGGTAGATAACGGCGTATTGCAGGTCTCCGGTTTTTCCACGCCCGATCCTTATCATTTTTTCTATGCGTCCCGGGCCTTGGAAGTAAATGCCTACGACCTGTATCCCTTGCTATTTCCCGAATTGAGGGCCACGTTGAGCAGTACCGGTGGTGACGGAGAACTGTCGATGGATAAGCGGGTAAACCCTATGCAAAACAAACGCATCAAGATCGTTTCTTACTGGAGCGGCATCGCCAAAGCGAACGGCAGTGGAGAAGCTGCCTTTGAATTCGATATTCCCCAGTTCAGCGGCGAAGTGCGGCTGATGGCAGTAGCTTATAAGAACGAACGCTTCGGCTCCGCAGAAGCTTCCATCAAGGTGGCAGATCCGGTGGTGCTAAGTACGGCTTTGCCCCGGTTTCTAAGCCCGAAAGATACGGTGACCGTACCCGTTACTATCACCAATACTACGGGTAAAGCAGCATCCGGAACTGCTACAATAAAAGTAGAAGGCCCACTGCAGGTAGTAGGTAGTACCACTCAAACGATTAGCCTGGCCGCAAAC
Organism: Chitinophagaceae bacterium; assembly: GCA_014380425.1. Classification (GTDB taxonomy): domain Bacteria; phylum Bacteroidota; class Bacteroidia; order Chitinophagales; family Chitinophagaceae; genus JADCRZ01. Next base: position 860 of record JACMJX010000094.1, read on the forward strand.
AGCGAGAGCCGGGCCAGGTTCCAGGTGGTAGCTTCGCCCACGATAAGCACCGGTAAAGTAAGTATCGAGGTAAATGCACTCGGTGAAAAGTTTACAGAGAATACGGAGATCACGGTACGCCCCGCATCTACTTTGCAGAAGATGACAGGTAGCGGATCTGTTGCTGGTGGCAGCAGCCAGCGCATCACCATCCGAACCAATGACTTTCTTCCCGGCAGCTCCAATTATAAGCTGGTAGTAAGCCGTTCTCCGGCCCTCGAGCTGGCAACGCAGCTCAGCTACCTGGTGCAATATCCTTACGGGTGCACCGAGCAAACGATTTCCGCGGCGTTTCCACAGTTGTATTACGGCGATCTTTCAGACCTGTTTCACGGTAGTAAATCCGGTAAAGCCTCTGCCGTCAGTAATATTCAGGAAGCTATCAGAAAGATAAAAATGCGGCAGCTTTACAGCGGCGCACTCACCCTCTGGGACAATGAGGGCACGGAGCATTGGTGGTCTACTATCTATGGCGCTCATTTTCTTCTGGAGGCTCAGAAAGCAGGGTATGATGTAGATAAGTCACTCACCGACCCGATGCTGGCCTATATCAATAACAAGCTCAGGAACCGGGAGACGATCAGTTATTACTATAACCGCGACCAGCAAAGAAAGATCGCACCCAAAGAAGTGCCTTATGGCCTGTTTGTACTGGCGCTTGCCAACAGGCCCAATATCAGCGTGATGAACTACTATAAGGCAAATCCTGCGTTACTCAGCCTCGATGGCCGGTACATGCTGGCCGCCGCTTATGCATTGGCGGGAGATAAACAAAAGTTCCGGGAGCTGCTGCCCGGCTCGTTCAGCGGAGAAGAATCCGTGGCACAGACGGGAGGCAGTTTTTACTCCGATATAAGAGACGAGGCCCTTGCGCTGAATGTACTCTACGATGTAGATGCCGCCAACGCACAGATCCCTTTGATGGCAAAACATATCGCCGCCAAACTGAAGCAACGCAGCTGGTACAGCACCCAGGAAAGCGCTTTCAGCTTTCTCGGCTTAGGCAAACTGGCCCGTGCAGCTTCCCGATCTACCGTAACGGGAGAAGTGAAGGTAAATGGGAAGACGATAAGTTCTATAGGGGCCACTGCCGCTCGTTTTACGCCGGCCCAGCTCGGCTCCGTAAACGTTGATCTTGTAACCAAGGGTGAGGGACGCTTATACTACTGGTGGGAAAGCGAGGGCATCAGCGTGAGCGGAAGTTATAAAGAGGAGGACAATTACATGAAGGTGCGCAAGAAGTTCTATGATCGCTATGGCAGAATCATCAGCGGCACTACCTTCCGGCAGAACGACCTGGTAGTGGTACAAATAACAGTGGAAAAGTCTTATTCCGGAGATATCGATAATGTTGTGGTTACCGATCTTTTGCCTGCCGGCTTCGAGATCGAGAATCCGCGGACAAAGGAAATACCCGGGATGGACTGGATCAAGGATGGCAGCTCGCCCACGCAGCTAGACGTGCGGGATGACCGGATCAACTTGTTCGTAAATCTTTATAGTGCAAAGCAGGTATATTATTATTCCGTAAGGGCGGTGTCGCCGGGTACCTACCAGATGGGGCCGGTAAGTGCGGATGCGATGTATAATGGGGAGTATCATTCTTATAATGGAGGTGGTAGTATTAGAGTGGTGGAATAGGATTTCCTTTAACTTAATTTTTAGGGGTTGACTTGTGATAAATCCGGGAACTTACAGGTCGTCTGCACAAGCGCCCAGGTCCATACAAAAGCGAGCATTTTTATCGAGCTGCACATGAGATGAGGGGATACTCCTTGCTTGCTATGCTTCTGTTATTGATCTCTATCGTCTCTCGTTCGTCTCTCTAAGGTATCTTGTTCGACTGTAGTCGAATGAGAGAGGATAGAGAAGTCAAATCGATTATTGTTACCGCATCTTTGCATTGTTATTTCATTTCCGTAATCCACCCCGCAGCGTGCTGGTTCTCGGACGAACAGGATCTGGCAAAAGTTTTTATGTCGTAAAGAACTGTATCAGGCAAATGGGGAATCTTTGCTGGTACCACCAATTATGCTGTGTTAAGGCCAAAAACGTAAACTGACCCATGAATATAGCAGCTTCATCGATATTTCTTACATTTATAGGCCTCGAGCGAGAGAACTTTGATGATATGGACCGTAAAGCCCTGATTAAGATTATTTTATACAGCGCCCTGTTTATTTCCGTTGCAGTAAACGGACCTCAGTTGCTGCTGTTAAAACAAGACAACCCACTTTTTCATTTCCGCAATTTTGACGGGTATGAATTTACATTCCGGCTATTGTATAATTTTATATTCTGCGTAGTTTTCTTTTATATTAATATTAACAGGAATATTTCCTTTTCCGCTTCCTGGAAAATGCGGAATGAAGGTAAGCTCCTGCTTATAGATGCTATTGTATTCCTGTGTTTTTCACTTGTGGGATATGTGTTTAATGTTCTGCTTTTTAAAGAGATCAATAACGCCCTTCTGCCGGGACAGGGCTATGGCCTTCGGCTTGGTATAAGCGCATTGCTGATAGCTACCGAATTAAAAATTATTCACCTGGTTCAAAAGAACCGTCAAAAAGATATTGAGAACGAACATCTCCGAAATGCCAATCTCAAAACAGAACTGGAAGTGCTGAAAGGGCAGCTAAATCCTCATTTTTTTTTTAATGCCCTCAGCAGCCTGTCCGGCATTGTGAGGGAAAATCCGCAAAAAGCACAGCATTATATTAACCAGTTATCTAAGTTTTTTCGCTATACCCTTCAAAAAAATGATAATCACCTAGTATCTCTCGCTGATGAACTGGCTATGTTAAATTCCTATACTGAACTGCTTAAAATGAGACACGAAGCAGGTTTCGGAATTACTATAATGGTAGGAAAAGAAGAATTTGATAAGCAAATACCTCACATGAGCCTGCAACCGGTGGTAGAAAATGCTGTTAAGCATAATGTAACCGGAATAAAATACCCTTTGCATATAACTATCTATATGGAAGACGGCTTTCTAGTTATAAAAAACAATCTTCAGCCATTAAAGGCACGTACTGCGAAAAGCGGAATAGGACTGGCCAATTTAAATGAACGCT
>JACMJX010000095.1 GCA_014380425.1 Chitinophagaceae bacterium
TAAATGCCCTACAATGGCGGGTGTCGCACGTATGCAGGGCTGCCCGGTTCCCGACAGTGATGGCGATGGTATAAATGACGAAGAGGACAAGTGCGCCGCTATCCGTGGCGTGCCGGAAAACAATGGCTGCCCGGCAATCAGCAGGGCTATCGAGAAAAAACTTGCTGCTGCTTCGCGTAATATCTTTTTTGCCACAGGCAGTGCACGGTTGCTTGCAACATCTGCTGGCGCACTGAATACGATCGTTCAGATACTCCGCGAATCGCCGGATCTAGAGCTGCATGTAGAGGGGCATACTGACAATACTGGAACAGCCGCGGGAAATCTTTTACTAAGTACGCAGAGAGCGCAGGCTGTAGCAACGTATATCCTTAAAAAGGGCATACTACCTGTGCGGGTTAGTAGTGCCGGATCAGGATCAGAAAAGCCAATGGCGGACAATGATACGCCTCAGGGCAAGGCTAAAAATAGGAGGGTGGAACTTAAAGTGCACTACTGATCCTTCTCCTTCGGCTTAAAAAGGCGCTTAAAGAATCCCCTCTTTTCTTTTTTGTCTCCGGAAGCATTTTTGCCTTCTTCGTTTATGGAGTTATCAGCTTTTTTTTTGCCGTCTTTTGTGGCCTCGTCGAACACTTTTCTTTCTTCTGCATTCAACTGCGATTCAACAGGTACGCGTCCTGTGTCAGGGCCCATGAGATATTGGCTGGCAGCACCATTCCCCTGATCTTCTCCTTCCGCACCGGGTGGGGGGGCGTTGTCGATGATCTCGCTGTATCCTAGCATCGCTTCGTTGCGTATATTTTCGGGCTGCACAAAGCGGGAACTTCTATCGATACCAAGTGTTTTATCGGCATATACCTTTCTAAAAAAGTCTTCCCATATGGGCATTGCTGCTCTACCTCCATAGCCGAGGCCGCCTTCAAGCCGTACGAACCGATCATCACAACCTATCCAGGTGCCGGCAAGTAACTGAGGTGTAAAGCCCATGAACCAGGCATCTGAATTGTCGTTCGTGGTGCCTGTTTTACCACCCATTTCCATTGCGCCCAGCCGCGCACGCAAACCACTTGCAGTACCCATATCTACAGGGCCCTGCAACATTTTGCACATGGTATAGGCGGAAGCTTCGCTGATCACCTGGTTCATTTTTGTTTGGAAGGTTTCAATTACATTGCCGTTTTTATCTTCAATCCTGTTGATATACACAGGCTTGCTACTGTAGCCGCTATTAGGGAACATGGTATAGCCCCAAAGCATTTCGTACATAGACAGATCGCAGGCCCCTAAAGCAAGGGAGGGATAGGGCTCTATTTTCGTTTGTATATTGATGCGTTTCAGGAAGTCAGTAAAACGTGCCGGTGTCACCTGCTTCATAATATAAGCAGCCACTTCATTCACCGACCAGGCAAGTCCGCTTGCCATGGTGCGGGTGCCAAAATGATCAGGATTGTTCTTTGCTGGCACATAGCCAAAGCCGGGGAAGTATTGTTGTGATGCCTCGCACTGTGTTTCAGGCGTAAATCCAACTTCTTCTATCGCCTGGCAGTAAAGAAAGGGCTTGATAGCTGAACCTACCTGCCTTTTCGTATTGAGATTAACGTGATCGTATTTGTAGCTTTTAAAATCGATACCACCTACCCATGCCTTCACTTCACCGCTGTGCGGATCCATCACCATAAAGGCCGTTTGTAACATCTGGCGATAGTATTTGATAGAATCGAGCGGTGACATGAGCGTATCTTTTTCACGCTTGGAATTCCAGGCGAATACTTTCATCGGCACTTTCTTATTAAAGGATGCTTTAATCTCGTCATCCGTTAAACCGTCTTCTTTGCTGCCTCTCCAGCGGTCACTGTTCTTCATGTAAGTGTTAAGGGAGGTCTCGTGGCCCTTCCATACGCGGCCACTTTTTACCGCCCCCTGTGCGCTCAGTACGCGCTGGAGAACGGGCATGTGTTTCGCTACCGCTTCCTCTGCATACAACTGCATTCTGGGATTGATGGTAGTGTAGATCTTCAAGCCATCTTCATAAAGATCGTACGGCTTGCCGGTAGCCGGGTTCTCATGCTCTCTGCACCACTTTTTCATTTCTTCCATCAACACACTCCGGAAATAGGGAGCCAGGCCTGAATTTTCATCCAGCTTCTTGTAATTTAACTCTATCGGTCGCACTTTTACTTTGGCAGCCTCTTCTTCCGGCAGGTATTTATTGGTGACCATCCTGTTGATAACAAGATTTCTTCTGTCCAGCGCGGCTTTAGGATTGCGGCGCGGATTATAGAGCCCGGGGCCGTTGACCATGCCTACCAGCATAGCAGCTTCTTCTACATTCAGCCTGTCGGGTTCTTTCTGAAAAAATGTACGGGCTGCATTGCGGATGCCGAATACATTATCGCTATACGGAGCGGCGTTCAGGTAGAGGGCGATGATCTCCTGCTTCGTGAAATTGCGCTCCAGCTTTACCGCAATGATCTGCTCTTTCAATTTATCGATAATGCGGACCACTATATTTTTACTTCTCCGGTTAAACAGATTCAATGCCAGCTGCTGCGTTATCGTGCTACCTCCTCCGGCTCTTCCCATAAAGAAAACAGCTCTTAGTACGCTCTTTCCGTCTATCCCGGAATGCTCGTAAAAACGTTCATCCTCCGTAGCTACCAATGCCTCTACTACGTGCTTGGATATATCTTTGTATTCTACGATGCTCCTGTTACCATTGTCCCGGTAGTATTTGCCGAGCTGGGTGCCATCTGCGGCCAGCACCTCGGATGCCTCTACGATCGTGGGGTTTTCCAGCTGGGCGATGGAGGGCATCTTGCCGAAAACACCAAAATTGATGAGGATGATAAGCAGCGCAAACAAGCCTGCGCTTATAAAACAGATCTTCCAAAAGATTCCAACGGATTTTTTCATACTGTGTAAATGTAACAAATTTGATATGCTTCCTTAATCAAAAATCTTACCCGAAATCAACAATATCATCTAAAATTGAAGCTCAGGATACGCTTCGCGTAAAAAACGACGGTAGACATCCATATCCTTCCTGGTTTTTAACAATCCCAGGTTTTCTTCGGAGATCATGATGATGGAGTATTTATCAGGCTTCAACCAGGGAATAATGCTTCTCTCGGCCGCCTTCTTCGCCTTGTCTACATAATCGAATGCCGCGGCTGCATTTTCAAAAGGTTGTATAACCAGGATTTTGATACTGTCGGAAAGTGGAAGATTGAAGCTTTCTATGTTCCTGCCGGAGTAGTTGTCTTTGTTATATCTATTAAAGGCATTCCGGGCTTCCGTAACATATACGGGATCTACCTTCGTCATCACAAAAGCCACCAGGTGCTGCTGTTCCGGTTTGCGCATGTAAGATGCGGGAACAATAACGGGTTTCTTGATCAGGCCGGCAGTGTCCATAGAGGGCAGCTTTGAAGGATCAACGGTAGCCACCGGCTTTCTCACCGGAGGGTCCGCCGTTCGTACGCGGGCAGACCGGATCTCTTTTTCCGGAACTTCTTCCACCGCAGGGGATGAAAGCGTGTCCTTCGCGGCAGGTTGCGCTGCCACAGCCAAGGCTGCCGTGTCTTTTAAAGGGGTAACGGGCACTGTAACCGGATCTATGATCACCATGGCCGTACTATCTTCTTCGGGTCTTTTTATTTCAAGGTTGGTAAGATAGGTCTCTATTTCCTGCCTTCTCTTTAAAACATCCAGCAGCCTCTTGCTTCTTTCTGCCAAAGGCTCCGCAGCATATAGCTTCATGATATTCTGCAATACCTTGGTAGCAGTGCTGTCGTCGCGCTGGCGAATATGGTAAATAGCCTCGATATACAGCAATTGCGGCGTCCAGTGGTTTTTGCCGTACACGCTATCTGCTTCTTTTTTCTTCAACAGCGCTTCCTCGAAGCGTCCTTCTATAAACAGATCGTACACCCCATCGTAAGCAACGGTGGCGGCATTTTTACGGGCGCTATCAACAGAAATACCGCCTGCGCTATTATTTAGCTTTGCATTGAAACGGCCGTTCGGAAACCGCGCTGCAAGGGTTTGCTTTACCTGTTGCAATTCACGTGATCTTCCTGTTTTGCTGTAGCAGTAATACAAATTATACCAGGCTTCTTCGGCATGTATGGTAGCTGGAAAAGTGCTGAGCATTCTCTCGTATGCGCTGATCGCTGCATTGTATTCTTCCATTCCATTCTGGTAGGCCTTGCCCAACTCGAAAAGAGCATGCTCGGTAGAATCCAGCGACACTTTCTTTAGTTCTTCAGTAAGGGGAAGTGTTGCCAATAGCCCCTCGTAAGAAATATCCTGACCCATAGATGATGCAGCATTGCTACCCGCGGATATGCCGCCGGTGCTGGCTCCGGGCGTTGTTTGAAGGGACGTGGAACTGCTTCTTCTCCAGTTGTCGGTATTACCTCTTTTTCCCCATTGGGCCTGGAATTCTGCATAACCCTTTGTCTTTAAGTTGGCATTATTAAAGTACCATTCCCCTTTTGCATTACCGCCAAAAAGGTCAGCCACTCCTTTACTATTGCCGCCAAGATCGATCGAAGAGCCGGAGCCTGATTGCAGCTCGCGTTCTTTCAGTCCTGCTCTTCTCCTCAATTGTTTGGCAAGGGCTTTCAGAAACACTGTTCTTTCTTCCTCCGGCATCGCAGCTATGCGTTGGAGGCTGTCTTGCCGCTGTACGATTTTCGATTGCAGTGCTATATTATCGAGCGCCGTTTTTAGGTCGGTGAATTTTTTCAGTTCGGCGGGTATGATGATACTGGTATTCACGCTGTCATAATACTCCTTCGCCGCTACGTAGTTTTTCTCATTATAAGCCATATCACCCAGCGCCAGGTAACTCCGGCTCTTCTGCTCGGGGTTGTTCATGCTGAATTTGATGCTTTTCAGCAAAAGCAATTTGGCAGCTTCCGGGTTGTTATGCTCCAGCTCTATATTGGCAGCAGTGTAATAAACGATATCCCGGTACTGAAAATACTTATCTTTTCTGCCCATTTTTAGCAGTTCGGTCATTGCTTTTTTCACGTCCTGCTCATTTCCCGAGCCGCCCTCGCGGAGCCCGTTCAGGATAGAATAAACCTCTAACAGGGGATCGATAGTATGCCGTGTCGCTTTGTTGTAAAAGGCCTGAGCTTTGGCATGGCTGCCGGCTCTTTGGTAGAGCTGACCGATAAGATATTCCCACCGCGCCTGCTCCTGCTTGGTCTCGCAATTCACCAGGGCCTTTTCCAGGTAAAAAGCTGCACTGTCGTATGCATTCTGTTTATAAAACCAGAGTGATTGTACTTCGTTCAGGTAAGATTGCAACCGTTCCGGGAAAAGAGGATCGGCTTTCAATGTTTCTATAAGCCCGCTAGCCTCAGTGAGCTGATTTTTTGCCAGGTAAGTTCTTATCTGCCAGATGAAAGACTCGTTCCTGCTGGGCGGCCTTGTAAGCGCGCGGTGCACTATATTCTTCTTTTCTTTCGTAGACACGGAAAACACACTGCCTCCCTCGTTTGAATTACTGCCGATCACCTTATCCCAACCATCGGCCTCCTTGGGCGAAAAAGCATAGTTGAGATATTGGAAAGTTAGGTAAGCGGAGTCCAGCTCGTTCCGGAGGTAGTAAGACTTCCCGATTAAGAGGTAGAGATTGTCGATATAGCTATTGCGCAGATCGTGCAGCAGAATGCCTGCGGTTGACTTGTAGATAACGGAATCCAGATCGTTTTTAAATCCGGCTGTAGTAACCAGATCATAATTGTAGAAGGGGAGCAGCCTGGTATAATCGTCGCGGAAACTGGCTTTCGCTCTCGCCAGTATTTCGTCCAGCCTCGTATTGGCGTTGAAAAAGTAGTTATAATGCGTAAAGGTGTTTTGAACAAAACGGCGGGGCGCAGTAAATTTCTTCTCACCCGTCTTCTCTGACGCCAGTCTCGTATTTTCGAACTTTTCAGGTTTTTTAAGTTCGAAATTCTGATTGGGTTGAGCAAAAACGCCGGAGAAAAAAAGAAATACCGGTATTATGATTACTATTAATTGTTTCACCTATTGGAAAGCTTGAACGCCGCAAGCTAACACGTATAACTGAATTTCATCCATTTTATTGCTGCGAAATGGTTAAAGAAGGGAGAAAGAAAAGCCCGCGGAGCAGTTCCCTGGATATTATTATCTTTAATGCTCTGAAAGTCTATCTATGGCCAAACTGGAAGCCAGTAATACTCTTAAAAGACTGCGTAACAGATACCGGCTCGTAATTATGAACGACGACACTTATGAGGAAGTGGTAACGTTTAAATTGTCGAGGATGAGTGTTTATATCGGATTAAGCACAATTTTTGTACTGCTTACCGGCCTTACTGTGGCGCTTATCATTTTTACGCCGCTCAAAATGTACATCCCCGGCTATGGAGATGCCACAAGCACCCGGGAACTTAGGGAACTGAAAATGAGAACGGATTCGCTGCAGCAGGCAATGAATTTCAAAGAACGGTACCTGGAAAACATAAAAAATGTGCTGGAAGGAGATATTAGTGTAAAGAAAGATACTACAGCACTTAATATTCCCGTTCCTGAAAAAACAACTGATTAAGCAGTAAGAATACTATTTAAGAATTATCATTAAAATCCTAAAATCTCACAGTATGTTCAATGGAAAATCCAAATCCGACATTCCTCAGGTGCAAGGCAACAGTACCAGCCTTATCGGCGCAGGCACTACCTTCAAAGGCGATATTACTTCTAATGCCGATCTCCGCATAGACGGAATACTTACAGGCAATATTTTCAGTACGGCAAAGATCATTATCGGAGCTAACGGTTCCGTTCAGGGCGATATTTCCGGCCAACAGGCCGATATCCATGGAAAAGTAGTAGGAACGATCAAGGTGAAAGATCTGCTTCAATTGAAAGGAACTTCCATTGTAAACGGTAATATTCATGCTGGTAATCTCCAGATAGATACCTCAGCCACCTTTAACGGACAGTGCCAGATGACGCCCCTTGAAGCGGCTACAGAACGCACTACCGCAAAAGAAGAGAAGCCGGTAAAAGTGATGGAGAATCAGAACCATGTCGCCCTCGCCAAGTAAAAAGACGCGTAACAACAATAGTGATCTGCGGCGTTATGCCGGGCTTACCATGCAACTATTTGCAGGCCTGGCCCTGGGTGTATTTATTGGTATGAAGGCAGACGAGTGGCTTCGGATTTCTTTTCCCGTATTTGTTTGGGTGCTACCTTTGGCAATCATCGTTTCCATGATATATAAACTGATAAAAGAAACGGGAGCCAGAAAATGAATGACAACGCTACCATCTCCTTCAAGGCCTTTCTACCAGTACTACTTGTTTTCATATTTGTATCTTCTTTTGCAGTAGTTCTTAACCGACAACTGGCTTCCTGGCAGGTAGATCAGCCGCTGCTTCTGTATGGTAACCTGTTACTTTTTGGCGTTACCTTATCTTCCTGGTTCTTTCACCGCAGCGCCATTACTGCCGGAAACACTCAGGCATTTCTGCGTAATGTTTACAGCGCAATGTTGCTGAAGCTTTTCGTATGCATAATTGCGTTTTTTATATATGTTTCCCTGCATGGGAGCAATGTGAACAAGCCTGCATTGTTTGCTGTTATGTTTCTTTATCTACTTTATACATTCACAGAACTGGTTATTTTGATAAAGTACAGCAAGAAGCGTAATAGTAATGGCTAAGCAAGAAGCGCCCCTTTCCTCTTTACAACCTTATATTCCCGACGGAGCCCTCCCTCTTGTACTGGAATACATTCAACTATACAAAGTGCATCTCACTATTACCCGCGAACGAAAAACGGTGCTGGGCGACTATCGCCATGCTATTAACGGCAAGAATCACCGCATAAGCATAAACGGTAATCTGAATAAATATTCCTTTCTTATCACCCTGATTCATGAATTGGCTCACCTTGCTACTTTTCTTAAGTATGGAAATAAAGTTGCCTCCCATGGCAGGGAATGGAAGAATGTTTACCGTGGGCTATTGATTAAGTTCATGCAACTGAAACTGTTCCCTGCAGACATTCACCAGGCGCTTGAAAGTTCGCTCGATAATCTGCCGGCAAGTAGTTGTGCAGATGAAGGCCTGATGCGCATCTTGAAACGCTATGATTCACCGGGCAAAGGCCAGGTACTGGTAGAACAGATTGCAGAAGGATCATTATTCGTGCTGGAAGGAGGTCGGGTATTTAGCAAAGGTAAACGGCTGCGGAAAAGATTTCAATGCACTGAAGTTGCCACTGGACGGCTCTATCTTTTTAGTCCTATATATGAAGTGAAGCCTTATCCGATTGGATAAACATCGAAGTAGATAATCGTTATAAGTTTGCTCATTTCTAACTATTACGCGCATAATAAGTTAAAAAAACTTGTAAAAATATTGGTTTTACCAAATTGAGTACGATATTTGATTATTAGCATTTACAATTCCTAACGAAGCCATTTTAAAACTCAATTGATATGACAGCCTGTACCGACCTGGTGCAAGTGATTGCACAATAGTTTATCCCCGTACGGAATCCGTTGCGGGGATTTTTTATGACTATTCCAGATGCTTCTGTTTACGGTTACGCCTGCAGGAAGAATAGCAAGACTCTTTCTTAGAACCTCTCACAAGGATCTATAACCCGTAAATGCCACACCAGCTTAAAACCGATCAGGAAACTGCCTTATTCACCAATTCCGCAGCCTCGCTGAGCAGAATGGCAGATTGTACCTTAAGACCGCTTTCGTCAATCAATTTCTTGGCCTCGGTAGCATTGGTGCCTTGAAGTCTTACAATAATGGGAACAGAGATATTACCCATTGTTTGGTAAGCATCGATTACGCCCTGCGCCACACGGTCGCAGCGAACGATACCTCCGAAGATATTGATAAGGATTGCTTTTACTTTTGGATCCTTCAGGATGATGCGGAACCCGGCTTCTACCGTCTGCGCATTCGCAGTGCCGCCCACATCCAGAAAGTTGGCAGGCTCACCACCGCTTAGTTTGATCATGTCCATGGTGGCCATCGCTAAACCTGCACCGTTTACCATGCAACCCACATTTCCATCCAGCTTTACGAAGTTCAGGTTAAACTTGCCTGCCTCTACTTCCGTAGGATCTTCTTCCGTTACATCCCTTAATACGCCCAGGTCGGGATGGCGCATGATAGCGTTATCATCCAAGCTCATTTTGCAGTCCACCGCAATGATCTTTTCGTCACTTGTCTTAAACAGCGGATTGATCTCCAGCATAGCACAATCGAGCCCTACATAAGCATTATATAAATTGGTAACAAATTTCACCATGTTCTTGAAAGCTTCGCCACTCAGGCCGAAGTTGAAAGCGATCTTACGTGCCTGAAACGCTTGCAGCGGGCCTGATGGATGCACGTGCTCCCTGAAAATCTTGTCAGGCGTATTATGCGCCACTTCTTCGATATCCATGCCACCTTCAGTACTGTACATGATCACATTCTGACCCTGCGCCCGGTCAAGCAAAATAGAGAGGTAAAACTCCTTTATGGCATTCGGTCCTTCATAATAAACATCCTGGGCCACCAGCACCTTACTTACCAGCTTACCCGAAGGCCCGGTTTGTATGGTTACCAACGTGCCACCAAGTATATTCTGCGCAATTTCCTTTACCGCTTCCGCATTTTTACCTACAGCCACACCTCTTTGTTCCTTCCCTTCAATCTTGCCCTTACCACGCCCGCCTGCATGAATCTGTGCTTTCACAACCGCGAAATTGCTGCCATATGTTGTCTTTATCTGGCGATACGCTTCTTCGGCCTCGCCGGGAGTGTTACAGGCAAATCCTTCCTGCACGGGTACATTGTATCTTTTCAGTAATTCCTTGGCTTGATATTCGTGAAGGTTCATACTATTAATTTGTGCGAATTTAGGGTAAAAGTTTGAGTTAAAACTACCAGTAAGTACAGGGACAAAGGATTTTCTCTTTTGAATTACCTTTGCGTTATGATTGATTTTTTGCAGGATGTAGAACAGGCGCTGGAGGTGCTGAGAAAGGGAGGCATCATTCTTTATCCTACAGACACTATATGGGGATTAGGATGCGATGCTACCGACCCCGAAGCCGTAGCCAGGATCTACGCGCTCAAGCAACGCGCACTCACCAAGAGTATGATCATACTTGTAGCAGATGAAAAGGATGTGCTACAGCATGTTCCGGGCCTCGACCTGCAGGTTTTTGATCACCTTGCCAGCACAGACCGGCCCACAACAGTAGTTTACGATAGTGCTGTCGGCCTGGCAGACAACGTGATAAATGAAGATGGCAGTATTGCTATCCGTATAGTGAAAGACGAATTCTGCCGGCATCTGGTAAGACGGCTGAGGAAACCTATTGTATCTACTTCCGCCAATATCAGCAACCAGGGCAGTACGGGCCTGTTCAGGGATATTTCCGGCAGCATAAAAGATGGAGTGGATTATATAGTAAAATACAGGCAGCAGGATGAAGTGCTTTCGGCTCCGTCTTCCATTATCCGCTGGAACAAAGGGGTAGTTGAAATCATACGTTCATAATGTTATGATTCCTTGCCCGCTGCGATACATCTTATTCAGTAGTTTTGCCCCTCATGCAGAAACTTCTCGTAATACAAACGGCCTTTATCGGCGATGCCATTCTTGCTACCGGTATCATTGAAAAGCTGCACGCTTCTTTCCCGGATGCCGCCATCGATTTCCTGGTAAGAAAGGGAAATGAAACCCTGCTGAACGGCCATCCCTTTCTGCGCGAAGTGCTTGTCTGGAACAAGAAAGAGGGTAAACTGAAAAACCTTTCCAGACTATTGCTGGAGATCAGAAAGCGCCGGTACGATAAAGTGATCAATGTACAGCGCTTTGCGGCAACTGGCATACTAACCGCTTTCTCGGGGGCCGGGGAAACCATTGGTTTCGATAAGAATCCGCTCAGTTTCCTGTTTTCGGTAAAAAAAGAACATATTATCAGTACACCGCAGCACCCGAAACATGAAATGGAACGGAACAACGATCTTATTGCGCACTTTACGAACGGCACCCCCTGCAGGCCCAAGCTTTACCCATCAGCGTATGACAGGGAACAGGTAAAACAGTATAAAGGAAGTTCTTACATATCCATATCACCGGCTTCCATTTGGTTCACCAAGCAATACCCGGCACAGAAATGGGTTTCTTTCATATCCCGCCTCCCGGCACACTATGCTCTTTACCTTCTCGGTGGCACGGAAGACGTTGAACTGTGCCAGATCATAGCCAATAGCAGCGGGAAAAGAACGGTCATGAACCTGGCAGGAAAGCTTTCGTTTCTGCAGTCCTGCGCGCTCATGAAAGACGCGGTAATGAACTACGTGAACGACTCCGCCCCTATGCATCTTGCATCGGCAGTAAACGCCCCTGTTACGGCTGTGTATTGTTCTACCCTGCCGTCTTTCGGCTTTGGACCGCTTTCTGACAGAAGCCATATAGTAGAAATAGAAGAACCGCTTGCCTGCAGGCCCTGTGGTTTACATGGGCATAAGGCCTGTCCGCTGAATCATTTCAATTGCGCCGGCAAAATAAAGGAGGAACAATTGCTTGCCACACTGCCTGCGGACAGTAGACCAGTATAAACCGCCTTCTTTTCCACCTCCTTCCTGCGGACGATCGAATCCTGAAAATCCTGTTTACATTTGTGTCTTATTATGTTTATCAATTGCAGCGAAAAGGAACTTTTTGTGTTTAGCCAGATCTCTCATTCGGCCGATCAAATGGGAGTGGAGGCTTACATTATCGGCGGCTTTGTGCGGGATAAAATCCTGGGTAGAAAGACTAAGGATGCCGATATAGTTTGTATAGGCGACGGCATAGAGCTGGCGCATAAAGTAGCGGCACGCTTTCATCCTGTTCCGCAGGTGGCTTATTTTAAAACCTACGGCACGGCGCAGATCAGGATAGATGGTTTTGAAATAGAATTTGTTGGTGCCCGCCGGGAAAGCTACACCCTCGATAGCCGCAACCCACAGGTGCAGCCGGGTTCCCTGGAAGAAGACCAGAACCGGCGTGATTTCACCATAAATGCCCTTGCCATAAGGCTTGATAAAACTGGCTATGGGCAACTGCTGGATCCCTTTAACGGCCTGAAAGATCTTGAACAAAAGATCCTCAGAACTCCTTTGGATCCTTACCAAACCTTCAGCGATGATCCATTAAGGATGCTTAGAGCCATTCGTTTTGCCACTCAACTGGGGTTCGTGATAGAGGAGCGAACCTGGACAGGCATCCGTGAGAATGCCAACAGGATAAAAATAATCACGCAGGAACGCATTACGGAAGAACTCAACAAGATCCTCCTGAGCGGAAAACCTTCCATAGGCTTCGACCTGTTATTCCGGTCGGGCCTGCTCCATATCATCTTCCCGCAAATGGTAGACCTGGCCGGTGCAGTAGATATAGATGGAATGACACACAAGGATAATTTTTACCATACGCTGCAGGTGATTGATAATGTGTGCGCAGCATCCGATGACCTTTGGCTCCGATGGGCTGCATTATTGCATGATATAGGAAAACCGGCTACCAAAAGGTTTGAACCGGATCATGGATGGACTTTTCACGGTCATGAAGTGGTCGGGGGACGAATGGTTCCTAAGATCTTTGCAAAACTGAAGCTGCCGCAGCATGATAAAATGCGCTTTGTAAGAAAGCTGGTGGAGCTGCACCTGCGTCCCATTAGCCTCACCAAAGAAAACATCACGGATTCTGCTATCCGCCGCCTGCTTTTCGACGCTGGCGAGGATATCGACGATCTGATGAAACTTTGTTCGGCAGATATCACTTCCAAAAATAAAATAAAAGTAAAACGTTATCTTGCCAACTTTGAATTGGTAAAATCAAGGCTGAAGGAAGTAGAGGAAAAGGATAAGATCAGAAACTGGCAACCTCCTGTAACCGGAGAACTTATCATGGAAGTGTTTGCCCTTAACCCGGGCAGGGAAGTAGGCGACATTAAAAATGCTATTAGAGAGGCCATCTTGGACGGGGTAATCGAAAATAACTTTCAAGCAGCATACGATTATATGTTGAAGCGGGCAAAAGAATTGAATTTACATCCTGTAGCGGGCACATTAGGGCATAACAGCGAAGAAAGGGATAGTTAATAACATAAAAACCATTTATGGCAGTTTTAAGGTTCAGGGTTTATCTGGAAGAAGATGATAGCGTTTACCGTGACGTGGCAATCCGCCACAAACAGAACTTTCTGCAATTGCACCAGGCTATCTTGAAAGCCTATGAGTTCGACAACAAGCACCCGGCAACTTTTTACCGGAGCAACGATAACTGGCAGCGCGGTAAAGAAATAACCTTGCAGAAATATGATAAGGAATACAAAGTGGCCCCGCTCCTGATGGAATCCACTCTCGTAGGTTTGGAGATATTCGACCCGAATCAGAAGTTTATATATGTATATGATTTTGTAAAGAATTGGACTTTCCTGGTAGAGCTGATCACCGTAAGCAAAGAAGAGAGTACAAAACTGGAATACCCGGCGATCGTAAGAACGGAAGGCATCGCTCCCATACAATATGGCACCAAAGGCCTGGTAGGAGATAAGCTGGCCGAAATGGAGGAAAAGTACGATCTCAAGAAAGGGGCGGAAGGCTTCAGCCTGGAAGGGGGAACAGCAGAAGAAGGCGAGAGCGGAGAGGGGAACGAGGAAAGTATTGAAGAAGAAAGCAGCGATGAATGATAAAACCTGCATTGTAATAGCAGGTCCAACTGCTGTAGGTAAAACAGCTCTAGCTATAGATATCGCCAGGCATTTCAATACCAGTGTTATATCTGCCGACTCCAGGCAGTGCTTCAAAGAACTGAACATAGGAGTTGCCAAGCCTTCTGCCGAACAATTAAAAGAAGTGCGTCATTATTTTATCAACTCACACACTGTAAGAGACACAGTGAATGCGGCAGTCTTCGAGGAATATGCGATAAATGCTGTAGAGCAGATCTTCCAGGATAGAGACACCGCTGTAATGGCGGGCGGCACCGGATTATACATTAAAGCTTTCTGTGAAGGCCTGAACAGTATTCCATCCATAGATCGTTCCATCCGCAGTAGTATAGTGCATGACTACACCGAAAAAGGCCTGAGCTGGCTACAGCAGGAAGTAAGTGTTATAGATCCGCTTTTTTTCTCTAAAGGTGAAATACAAAATCCTCAACGGCTTATGCGCGCGCTCGAGGTAATGCTTGGCACGGGAAGCAGCCTGCTCTCTTTCTACGGCCCTCCTAAAAGCCGGGGATTTAAAATCGTTAAGATCGGCATCGAACTGCCCAGAGAACAATTGTATGACAACATAAATAACAGGGTAAACGAGATGATCCGGCAGGGCCTCGTGGAGGAAGTTCGTTCTCTGCTGCCGTTCCGTAATTGCAATGCATTGCAGACCGTAGGGTATAAAGAAACCTTTGCATACCTAGATGGCAGGCTTACCGAAGCAGAAGCGGTAAATGAGTTAAAAACGAACACCCGGCATTATGCTAAAAGGCAGCTTACCTGGTTTAAAAAAGATCCATTCTTTCAATGGTTTCATCCTTCCAGTTATAAGGAGATAATTGCGTCGATCATCTCTTGACTAAAAAATAGTAGGGGTTTATATATAAGGACGCGCTATAGTAGCTTGTAATTAATTAACTTACAGTCATAACGTCTTGCATTTCGATATAATAGTACCGAAATTTACACTACAACCGATCTTTTGAAAAAAGACTACCCGTTTTAGAATCCTCCTGCAAATCCAATCTTTATGAAAAATCAGCAGGTTCTGTACTAACCTCTTGGAAATCCCACATTTTAATGTGGGTTTTTTTTAAAACTTAAATCCGAAAGTAAGCAGTGCATTTCCCCTGGAACCATTAATGGTGGCATAGGTATTCTGCACATCTGCCAACCGGTATGGGAAGTCCACATCTTTTGAAAGCTGGTGACTATAAGTAAGATCTACAAAAA
>JACMJX010000096.1 GCA_014380425.1 Chitinophagaceae bacterium
ATTCTGAAGATTTCTCTCTACCCCTCCCAACTCATCTTGCAGGGTATCTAATTGATCATTTATAAAGTCAGCTGTTGTTTGTGCTATAAGTCTTTTGTCTTCTAAACCGGCAAGTTGATATTCCTTCATGTACCGATTAATAATGTCCATCCCTATCTTTGAGTTCTCTGTCAGATAACTAAGTGTTAAAACACTTGCATCAGGTGTTATTTCTACTGATAGGCTACCCGCAAGGCTCAATGCCAACATTTGCTCATGGGTCCATGATAGCACATATTTAATGGCATTAGGATGTATAACGACTCCGGAATTCGGCACTAGTCTGAAGTCTGCCTGAGGCATTTTTACAACCTGGCCAAAATTATAAATCTGAGGATTTTCATTTACCTTAAACTGATTACTATTTAGAATCTCTATTTCGCAGCTAAGAGGATTTATAGTGTCCTTAACTTTGTCAATTACCCATTTAAAGGGAATATCACTTTTATGAGCTAGAGAAATTCTTATACTCCCTTTCTGTGCATATTGTTGTTGTAGCCCTAAACCCCGTATTACTCTTATAGCCATAGAAGTTGCCTTAATAATTTCAATCTCATTATTGAGGTTGCTGTTTTCGCCTGGCAGCATCATAAGGGCATTGAGCTTATCTGTATTTCCATAACCATCCTGATCTTTAACCAATAATTTTCCGTAAACATTATAGATAGGCGTAGAATAACGCAGCTTAAGATAAGCTCCTGTAATAAATATGAAAAGCGATAGCGCTATCCATGGAAGGTAAGGAATATATCTGAAAATGATCTCTTTAGGTGTAGGACTAGTAGCTGTCTTTGTATTTAGTGTAACCTCAGACATAACCTTATTTGAAGATATTAAATATAATTGCTATTGTAGAAGCAAGTGCAGCAATTCCGGAAGCGATAGTGAGATTACGCGCAGTTACCTGATCATTAACAGTTGGTTTTTTAGGGTTTGGCTCTACCACCACTACATCATTTTGTTGAAGATAAAAATACGGAGATTGAAAAATATTATTCTTTCGAAGATCTAGCCGCCCGAACTCTCTTTTACCTTCCCTTTCACGTATTACTAAGATATTATCCCTTCGCCCATACACAGTTAGATCGCCTGCTAATCCCAACATTTCCAATATGCTTATTTTTTCTTCAGGTATCGTGTATGACCCCGGCTTTAGTACCTCCCCTATTACGGTAAATCTGAAATTTAAGAATCTTATAGTAACGTAAGGGTTCTTCAGATATAATCTAAGACTGTCTGTAAGTTTTTGCGTAAGCTGAAGCTTATTAATGCCTTCCACCTGAATCAACCCCAGAGAATGAAATTGAATGTTCCCAGCCTGATCTACAAGATAACCTCCAGTAGCGCCACTTGCTGCGGAAGCTGAAGAAGCAGATCCATTTCCCTGCTGATTAAAAAGTGCAGTTGCTTCTGCATTGTCGCTATAAACAACTATACTCAAAAGATCACCTTTTTGTATCGCTACTTCCTTCGCTGGTACAATCTTATTTGGCAAAGTATCTAAATTTCCTTGTAGGTACAATAATTCCCTATATGCTTTCCTTGCATTTCCGCAGGATGTGAGTCCGATAATAATAATCAGGCTACTACATACGGTTCCTAACCTTACACCATTATTAAATTGCAACATCGAAGTAATATTTAGGATGATCGTTTCCACAATAGGAGTTATAGCGCCAAAGCATAGCTTCGCCTACTCAGTCCCATTATTTTTTATAAGTCCCTGATTATCAATAAAACTTTTAGTGTTTGGTTTAATCAAAATAATAAAGGGAACAGTAAGGATGATTCTATCTCCTTGCTTGTTCCCTCTAATAATAAACTTAAATAAAATATATTAAACCTGTTTTGTCTATTTTTTCCACCTGTTATTGTTTTCACATAAACCGAAAATCCTTACTTGATATTAGGCACATTAACTGGTCAATATTTTGCCGTCTCTGCAAATATAGGAGATTTTAATGTGCATAAGCAAGCACGAAGACAGTACAACTTCTATTTTCAGGCAAAAACCTCATCTCCAGCATTCGACCCCTTGCAGGCTTCTAGCTGGATAATAACGGGTGAAACGGATATACATTGTGGAAGCCTTAAATACACTTTAGCACTTCTTTTTAGGAAGTATCCCTATACACCTACCAAATAGGATTTTTTGGTTATTAGGGCTTCCCCGTTATTAACATTCTTCTTCCTTAGATTAAAGGGGGAAAAATCGGCTGCTATAATATCGAACTTGAAAGCGTTCTGCCAATCAGGTATAGGCAGCTATATATTACTTTACAAAATCACCAGAACGATAAATTTGTTCGATTATTTCAACTGTTTTCATCGCCTCAAAAGACGTAGTAATATAGGCCCTGCCTTTTTCCAACGTACCTATAAGACTGTCATAAACTTTGTCATGGTTGCTCATTGAACCTTCATACTGCCCATAATTATTAGCTCGATTGGATGATGGTATGGGTGGAATAATATAGCTCTTAATATCCTGGTACTCCAGTTCATTCAGATACTGTCCGCCGATTTTAACAGTCCCATTCTCGGCAAATATGGTAAAGGACCCCTCCATATTCTTATTATAGCTATTGACTGTATAGTTAATAGTACCGACAGCCCCATTCTTAAACCGAAGCACAGCCACCCCTGAATCCTCAAACTCCACAATTCTCTCATGGGCAGAATTCGATCTAAATCCCTTTACCTCCGTTACATCTCCCACCATCCAATACAAAAGATCAATAAAATGGCTAAACTGGGTAAACAAAATCCCTCCGTCGAGCTTAAGAGTTCCTTTCCAGGGTGACTCGTTATAATAGTCGACATCTCTGTTCCAAAAGCAATTAAGCTGAATGCTGTAAATTCTTCCTAATATACCTCGGTCAATAAGCTGTTTCACTGCCTGTACTGGTGGATTAAACCGGTTCTGTTTCACAATAAACAGATTTTTCACGCTCTTTTCAGAAGCAGTTATCATTTTTCTACAATCTTCTGATCGTATTGCCATAGGTTTTTCGCAAAGTACGTGCATACCTGCTTCGAGTGCCTTTATTGAATGTTCTGCGTGCAGTCCGTTCGGTGTGCAAATAGCTACCACATCAACCTTTTCGTTCTGTAAAAGATCGTCAATATTGTAATAAACTGCAGATTTGTACTTTACACCTAATTGGTTTGCCCGTTCTTGCTCTGTATCGCATACAGCTTTCAGCGTACCCAGCCGGGCAATATGCTCCGCATGCCTTTCGGCAATTCTACCGCATCCGATGATGGCAAACGTATGAATCACTGCGCTACTTTTATTTGTATTATTTCGCTATATTACTAATAATCGGCATAACCCCATCCTATTTATATAAATAAAGTAAGAGACATCCAACATCTTTTGTTAATTAAAAGTTGGCATTACTAATTATTTTAGTATTTTTACTTGCGCTTATAGCCAGTTTCTATCTAAAATAGTGAGCAGCCATGAACTTGAACAGACTAATTATCCATGAAATAATAAAACGCGAAAACCAGGAAAGAAAAGCAACTGTTGATCTTTCAGATGAGCTGGCAATGAAAGATCCTCAGGCGGTGAAGTTTGTTTCGGAGTTGAATGACCGCTACAGGAGTCTTCGTCATTCTAACGGCAGATTCCTGGAAGAGGCAGCGGGAAGTTTTCCGGATCAGTTTGAGAGATATTGCAGGGAATTTAAAGATCGGGATTTTATTGAATTCACTAAGCAAACTGCTTCTGAGCTGTCAGAAATAATAGCGGCAAACGGCCCGGCAAAAGGCGGTTATATCGTATTTGCTGATTATATAGACGTGCAGCATTTTGTTGGAATCTTTTTGATACGAAATAAAGCAGGCAACGTTCTTCAAAAGTCGAAGTCGGCTAGTACCTACGTAATCAATGAAACACTGCACATCGATTTCGAACATCTTGCTATGGCTTGCAGAATTAACAAAGAGGCGCACGCTTCCGGCACTGACAGCTACCTTACTTTTATAAACAGGAGGAATGTAGACTCTAACTTTTTCACAAGCTGGATCTGTGCCGATGAATTGATCAATAATGCGGAAGATACCAGGAGTCTCCTGAAAATCCTGAAGCAGATCGATCCTCCTGTTGGCGAAAATGGCCAGGCCATTAGCCAGGTCGATTTCATAAATGCTGTCTATAAATTTATAAGAGATACTCCGAAAGGAGATCATACAGATCTGAAGCAGATCAGTGCATGGTTCTATGATGACGAAAATAAACTTTCCAGTTTTGCGCAGGACGAGCAAATTAGTTTGAACCATCAGTTTAAACCAGACAACAGTATTCTTCGCCAATTTGTAAATATAAAAGCGAAGGCAGACGGTATAGACCTTGTTTTTCCACAGCAGTTCCTTGATGAAAAAAAGGTAGAAATCTTTATTGAAGATGGAAAAATAGTGATTAAATCATTCGCGCTCATTGAAAAAATAAAAGCTGAAATGATCAACAGCAATGGATAATATTCTTATAAATAAAATTACTTTTTTGCGCCACCTTGTTAACATCTCTTTGCCCCCGGCAGCGGTTGCAAACAATAATCTGGTGATCCAGATAAGAGAGGAACAAGTTGCGGGAATAAAAAACCAGCTTGATGAATGGAAGATCGGATATGAAAATATAGTGGCCAGTGAATTATTCATTAATCTAGCATCAGTTGACACCAACACCGTAGTTTTTTTCAGTGAACTGAATTTCCGGCAGGGCGCGGAGAAGCTTTTTGTTACAACAACCAATCTTAAGAAAGATATTGCTGTAATTGTATATGGCGATACCTTTCTCGTTTATGATCATCTATCTGGAAAAACTACTAATGGATCTGGCACATCTGAATCGAGCTTTCTTATACAAAACGCCCTTTATTATTATGAGGTGCTGGAGTTACTTAAAAGTAATTTATTCGCCGATTACATTAATACTACCGATAAGGAGATCGTGTTGTATTCCGGCACTAAGGGAATCAAAAGAATTAACATTCCGGATTTTCTTCCTGAATTCGATGAGGACCGATCCCTCATGCATGACGCAGAGTTATTTATCGAACGATATACTTCTCCTGATTTCAGAGTCTTCTTTAAAAACCGATTGTTCGAGCTAAGTGGTATGCCAGCCGGCGAAGAACTTAAAGAGATCATGCTTTCCCTTGGCTCCATCATCAGGGAGGCGGATAATAATCTACAGCTATACCTTAAGAACTTTTCCTTCGAAAAGCTTAAAAATGATCTGCAGAAAGAAAAAGAACAGTACTTTTTTTCTTTGCGCGATATTCTTGGGAAGAATATGTCGCAGATCGTTGCAGTACCTGTATCCTTTGCGGCATCAGTGTTTGCCACTTACACTGTTAAAGATGTCTTTATTTTACTGATTATTCTTTTTGCTTTCATTCTGTATTCGGCCTTCACTATTTATCTTCAAAAGCTTTACTTAAAAGATATCAGAGAAATAGAAGATGCCTTTCAAACAGATTTCCGGGTTATTGCTGAACGATCAGGATTAGCAGATCTAGAAATAGATGCAGAAAGGTTTAAGATTAGCCGTCGCATCAGCGACATCAGAAAAGTAGTTACCCGCTTTCGGCTGCTTCTTATACTTCTTACGATCATTTTTACCCTCTTTATCTGCAACCAGATTTTTCCTGGAATATTACCTGGCTTATTTTAACGGCTGTATGCGGCATTAAACGTAAAGCCGCTCCGTATTATCTGGAGCGGCTTCAAAAATTAAGTAATAAGCTAGCTTATCTGATTATTTTCTTCGTGGTATTGGAAGCCACTGTTTTAGAAGTTGATTTTGCTTTATTGGCATCTTCCCATATTTGTGCAACAAGATCTTTGTTTTCATCTGTTACCGGCACAGAAGCAAGGGCTTGTGCTGTAACTCCTTTCATTTTAAAATGTCTTTCCGCACCAGCTTTTGCTATTATCTCAAATAGCGCTTTATCCTTCAGCGGTGCACTGGCCATCAGCATGTAATTCAGGATCACTTTGGGAGTTCCGGGATTTTCGGCAAGAGCTCTTTTTAGCGCCGCAACATTAGATGTCAACATTGGATCAAAAAGCTTTCTGGTTGCAGCAGATAGTTCCGCCTTATTCAACATTTCGACGAATGGCAGTTGTTCGGTAAAAGCCTTACTATTGGCATAACCAATTATGTAATTCGTTATTTTTGCTCCATTTTTTACAAGCAGGTAGGTTACTTCCAGGTATTCTATTCCGGCATCTAAAGCAAAAAACAAGGGACTTTCGCCGTATTGGCTAACAGCGTTCACATCCGCATCGGCTGCAAGCAATAGCTTTATCAGTTTCGGTGAGCCGCTTTTTATAGCGCCCATGATAGCAGTTCTCTTAACACCGTCCTTCCGGTTTACATCGGCTCCTGCCTTCAAAAGCAAAGAAGCAACATCATAACTGTTATTAAAGCAGGCTGAAATAAGAGGAGTACGCCCATCAGCATCTACTACATGAATATCAGCTTTATACTGAAGAAGCAGTTCCGCAATTTTTACATTGTCTCTGCCGGGTGCAGTAGTTGAAGAAAGGGGCGTTATGCCTTTGCCATTTTTCAGGTTCGGATCGGCACCTGCTGCCAGCAGTGTTTTTACAACATCGTAATTGCCTAACTCGGTCGCCTTCTGCAAGGCCGTATTATTTCTTATGCCATTATGGTCGAAAAGAGCATTTACATCTGCCTGGGCAATATGACCCAGTGCTGAGATAGTATCGTTTTCAAGCACGGCTTTCCATAGAGTTTTTGTGGCCTCGCTATAACCTGCCTGTTGGTGTTTTAGAAACACGGCCTGGTTTGCAAGTGCAGTATTATCTGCTGGTGCAATTGTCAGCGCCTTTTTTATAATTTCAATGGCAACTGCCGTTTCATTGTTTTCGTCATGTGCTTTTGCCATCAGGATGTAAGCGTCTATATTAGAGGCGTCTATAGCAATCAGGGATTTCATATCCGCTATAGTTTCCGGGTACTTCTTAAGACGATACCAGCACATGCCTCTTGCAAATAAGGCATTTGTGTTAAAAGAGTCGCACTTAAGATCTTTTGAGAACCATTCTATCGCGTTTTTAAAATAATCTTCATAACTCTTCGCCTCGCGGCCCTGGTTAAAAAAATAATCACCCTTCGTTTTATAGTAGCTGGCTTTAAAGAAGTAGGTATCACAAAATCCCGAATTCATTGCAATGGCTTTGTCCAGCTGTGCAAGCCCTTTCTTTTCGTCGCCATGCGCAGCATCGTGATAGCCGGTAATACTAAGAGCCATCACATTCTTGCCGTTGTATTTTAAAGCATTTGCAGCTGCTTCTACGGCAGAAGTGGACTTGCCTGCCAAAAGATACGCTTTGGCCAGGTGAGCGTACACATCATCATTCTTCTTGGCCGTTTCCGCAGCTTTAGTAAGAGATGAAATAGCAGCATTGAATTTACGTTCATTGATTAAACGCTTCCCTTGTTCTGCAGGGTCGCTTTTCTCCTGTGAAAAAACGGCTTGCACGGCAAACAGCAAGACGACAGGTAAGAGGTTGGTTTTTACTAACATGTCAGGATTATTTGGATTTCAGTCTAAAACTAATAAAAACTTCCCGAGTTTGCAAGCAGAGGTAATTTATGGCAAACTCTCTAATGCATTCAGCCTATTTTATTGTATTTCCCGCAGTATCTACCTGGCCGATCTGCCGGGCCGGGTTGCCTGCCATCAGCGCATAGGCAGGCACGTCATGCGTAACTACGGCACCGGCACCTATCAGGGCATACTCGCCGATTTCCAAGCCGCAAACAATGGTAACATTAGCTCCAATACTGGCTCCTTTTCTTATAATAGTGGTCTTAAATTCGTTCTTTCTTTCAATGAAACTACGCGGGTTTAACACATTTGTAAATACCATAGAGGGCCCCAGGAATACGTCGTCTTCAATAATAACGCCATTGTAGATAGATACGTTATTCTGCACTTTTACGCCATTACCGATTTTTACATTATTGTCTATGAAAACATTCTGCCCGATATTGCAGTTGTTTCCAATCACAGATCCTGGCATTAAATGGCAGAAATGCCAGATTTTTACGTTGCTTCCAATTATTGCCCCATCATCTACAACGGATGAAGAATGTATGTACGTCTCCTGCATGAAATGTTATTTCCTCAA
>JACMJX010000097.1 GCA_014380425.1 Chitinophagaceae bacterium
ATTTTCTTGCAGAAGTATTTGGAGGGCCGGAGTTTTACAGCACGAGCGATGGCAGCCATTACAAGATGATCCAAAAGCATATTGGAAAGCACTTGACGGAGCAGCATCGTAAACAGTGGGTAAAGCTGCTGGTTGAAACAGCCGACGAGCTTTCACTGCCGGATGATCCGGAGTTTCGTTCGGCTTTTATGGCCTATCTGGAATGGGGTACCCGTCTTGCAGTGATCAATTCGAACCTTATAGATGTTAATGTAGCCGTAAATGAGCCAATGCCAAAATGGGGATGGGGAGTACCGGGAGGGCCTTACGTTCCTGAGCAGTAAAGCACTATTTGTGGAAACCATCCTTAACGGCTCCGGCCCCTGATCCTGCTTAAATGTCGCGGAGTGATACCCAACGTAGAAGCCAGAAGTTGAAGCGGAACCTGCTGAAGCAGATCGGGCTCTTTATCCAGGAGAGATTGGTAACGTTCCTCCGCGGATTGAGTTAGTAAACCAATCCGGCTTTGATCTATACAAATGATCTGATTCTCCAGAATGCTTATATAAAAATCCTTGAAGCCAGTAATTGCATCTTTCAACTTCTCAAAATCTTCTTTCTTTATAAGCCAGATATCTGCTTGCGTCATTGACCTGATATTCTCTTTGCAGGGAACACCTTGCAGAAAAGATAACAGGGAAGCCAGAAAGCCGTTTTGGCCCACTACGTATGTAGTGATTTCAACTCCCTCTTGGTTGAAAAAATACTGAAATACTCCCGTTTCGATAAAAGCAAGGTACTGGTTCATCTTACCTTCGGAAGCGAAGAATTCTCCTTTGTCAAAATGCTTATGCCGGAAGCAGACAGCAATGGTTTCCGCATCGTTGTCAGAAAATCCCAGCGACTTCAAATACTGTTTAAGAACTTCCATACAACGCTTTATACACTGAAGATAATATAAATATTTTTACTCCTTCCTCTGCAGCATTATGATACCCATTGCTATCAGCCATATCAGCCACAATGTACTCCCTATAAAAGAAGCGGCGCTCCAATTAGGAAAAGATGGAATTACTGTAGCCAGCAATTCCGCCTGCCCCATAAAATAAATTATAGACGAAAGATAACCCAGCCAGGAGATCCATTTAGGCGTGGCTGCCAGCTGCTGATAACACCAGCTTATAGCAACGGTCCATATCACGGTAAATAACTGTCCCAGGTGCTCGCCCAGCAACACGCCACCAAACTGATGCACAGTGCGAAAAACCGTTTCCAGTACAAACTGCTCAGACGGTTCTGCGGCAGATACATAATCGTTAGCCAACATAGGCACTACAAATACCCATCGCAGGAGCCCCACGATCTGGAAAACAAGAGAAGCAGTTCCTATCGTGGTAACCCATTTCATGTTGGCAAACCAGGCATCTAGTTGCCGCCCGATCATTTTATAGGCTATAAGCAGAGGAAGCCCTGAAAGCGCAAACGCGAGCCAGATAAAGATAAGTTTGATGCCGCCTTGATGAAAAGCACGGAGCACGTCACCCGGCTCTTTTCTCAGCACATCGGGGTAATCAAACTGCACTACAAGTAATGTATAAGGAACCAATACAGCCATACCACCTGTAAGAAGCAGCCAGCCTGTTCTTTTTTCGTTTCTCATTAGAATTAGTTGAAGAAGAAGGAATAGCTGATACCAGGGGTAGGATTTATTTCAAAGCTGCTTCCACTAGCCGCCAGACCAGTGATACCCAGTCTCAGGTTTAGGCCCTTATACGCCATCCAGCGAAAACCGACTTCAGGCATAAAAGCGTCTTTACCTTTATAGGCCCGCGATTGTCCTCTGGCATATGACAGGGAGGTGTAAAATGAAGAAGGATTTTCCTTTTTCCCCACAGGAAGAAACCAATAGGTGAACCCGGTGCGGATGAATTCAGTAGTAACCCCCGATTCGAGATTGGTAGGATAATAGCCGGCATGAACTGATACATGCTTGTAACGGTATTCACCGCCTATGGACGGATTACGGAATCCATTAAGGCTGATCTCATGTTTGGAAAACGGGCTCTGCGCCTGCACTATTACTGAAAAAAAGGCAATAACTGCAAGGATGATAAACTGTTTCATTTTGTATGTTTTTATTACCATACAAAACTGCGACAGACGAAACACCTGGGAAAGGACATTTGTCTAAAACAAACGGCATACCAGCAGCAGATGTTCATCCCTTTATTGTCAACTGCATTCTGAAACAATCCATGCTAAAACAGATCTAATTTAAAAACAAATCGATTCAACAGATAAAGGGCTATAACAACTATAGCAACTTTCCAGTAATGCTGGTCAATCCAATGAAAAACACTCGTTGCCACACTATCCGCGGTCACCGGCGACTTTCTGCCCTGCAAAGGTATTGCTTGCGATTTGGCACCCGGCTTGCTGGAGCTTATGTAGAAAGAGTTGTAAAACGCCGGATAATCCGCACTATTCATGATAGTGTTGGCCATGCGATCAAAATACCTTTTTCTGTCCATCACGTAGGTAGCAAACGAGGGCCCTTCCAGCAGTAGTCCGCCAACGGTAATAAAAACAATTGCCCCGCCGATAAATACCGGGGAGAATAGTAAAAAACGGTTTAACATAAAGCTATCTGGCCTTTCAGGATATACGGCATTGAAAACGAAATACGTAATAACTGCCATTAACAAACCGCTCAGCAGCCAAAGCAAGCGTTTTTTATAATGACGCGTAAATGTTATTTTATGGGAAGGGTCGATAACAGCGTTTGGATTCAAGGCCAGCTGCCGCTTAAATTCAGCATACTGTTCTGCAGTTACTGTAGGAGGCTTTTTAAAATGGTGTTTTACGTATATGATAGTAGCCATAATGTTGCGATTGAGGTAACGGGTTGTATTTACTGAAGATAAATATACTAAGATTCCATGATTGCAGAATGGTGTTCCGCATTGAGTTGAGGAGGAAATCAAAATGCTGGCGCCAATATTGACAAGAACGAATATTGCCATGTTCTCCCGACTGCAGCAGAACTTTGATATCTCTAAAGCAAGAAACGAATTAGGGTTTCAACGTAAATCTTCTGAACAGGCACTTAAAGAAGCGTTAGCTTATCTTATGAAAAATAACAAACTTTTAGAATAGTGCTTTAAGAAGGTCAGGTAGCGGCCTAATGTGCCGCCCCTAGGTCCACTTGGGTGCCTTTCTTGATCTTGGCTAGAAATACCAGCGGCAATATACATGCGCAGATAATTCCGATCATAAGAAATCCTTCTGCATAGCTTAGGATATACGATTGCACCGTTACTGCACCTTCCATTGCGGCTGCGGCCATCTGTTCTGCCTCCTTCAGTGATTTACCCTGGCTTTCGAAGCCCCTTACAAGGTTATAAAACCGCTCATTCGATTCTGGATTGTATAAGGAAATATTACCGATCATATCGTTCCTGTGAATAGCAAACCTTCTTGTAACAAACGTATTCATAATCGCAATACCTATAGCCCCCCCGAGCAGGCGGAGCATGTTTGATAATCCGGATGCCTGCGCGATCTCATTCCCTTTTAAGCCTGATAGAGTAAGACCAGCAACAGGCACGAATATAAACCCGAACCCGAACCCTCGGATCATCTGCGGCCAGAACCAATCCCATTCGCCCGAACCAGGTGTTGCATGAAAATAAGTAACAACCTCATAACCAATTACAGCACTAAACCCCAGAACAACCAGCGCCTTAGGGCTTACGCCTTTCTTTAAAAGAGTAGCGTTTAAGCCCATCAGCATACCTGTTAAAAAGGAACTGGGTAAAATTAATAAGCCTGTTCTTGTAGCATTCCACCCCAGAAAGCCCTGAACGAACACCGGGTATAAAAACACCGAACAATAAATAGCAATACCAAAAGCTACGTTGAGCGCCGAACCTACAATCACATTTCTGTTCTTTAGTATTCTCAAATCCACCACCGGGTTTTTCACTTTCAGTTCCCGGATGATAAAGGCTATAATTCCACCTACAGACAGAAACAGGAGTGTGACAATAAAATCGCTGTTAAACCAGTCCTTTCGCTCACCTTCTTCCAATAGCATCTGTAAGCCGCCGATACCAACTACCAGGAAAAGAATACCCCAGTAATCAATTCTGCCCACTGCTTTTGCCCTGGTGCCTCTTATGTATTTCCAGGATAGAAAGGTTGCAATAATACCAATAGGCACGTTTACGTAGAAAATCCATCCCCAGGAGAAATTATCTATAAGATAACCACCCAGTACCGGCCCCAGGGTAGGGCCCATCACTATCCCTGCCCCAAAGATCCCGTTAGCCTTATCCACCTCCTCGGGGGGAAATGTTTCAACAAGTACCGTTTGAGCAGTGGCTAGCAAAGCACCTCCACCGATTCCCTGAACAAAGCGCCAGAACACGAGCATCCATATAGAATTTGAAAAACCACATAAGAAAGATGCTATAGTAAAAAGGATAACAGATCCGGTGAAATAAACTTTTCTACCAAAAATATTACTTAAAAATCCTGTTAACGGAATAATGATAATGTTCGAAATGGCATAAGCAGTAATTACCCAAGCGGTTTCTTCAATCGTCGCTCCCAGGTTACCAGCTATCTGCCTGGTAGCCACGTTCACGATGGAGGTATCAATTAATTCCATAATGGCACAGGTGATAACCGTAATGGTTATCAACCATTTTCTTCCGCCTACCTCATAGGTCGGTTTGGCTGCAATGGTAGTGTCCATAGCTATTTTGTTTTTACTGTTACAGATACACTCATGCCTGCCCGCAGTGGATATTGCTTGTCACTGCTATCTGTTATTATAATTTTTACCGGTATCCGCTGTGTTACTTTCACAAAATTGCCCGTAGCATTGTCAGGAGGCAGCAGCGAAAACTTTGCGCCTGTTGCCTGGGAAAACGATTCTACTTTACCTTTAAATGTTTTATCGCCATAAGCGTCTACTTCAATATCAGCATCCTGCCCCACCTTCATTTTTTCTATCTGCGTCTCTTTAAAATTGGCCACTACCCATACTTCCCGGTTGCTAGTGATGGCGATCAAAGGTTGCCCGATTGACACCACCTGACCTTTTTGAACGTTCTTTTTTGATACCACACCATCGCTGGAGGCGGTTATTGTACAATAAGACAGACGAAGCCTTGCTGCTTCCAGCTCACTTTCAGCCTGCTTTACATTCAGCTCTGCCAGGTTGATTCCATTGCTGGAGGTAGAAACATTAGCCCTTGTAGTAGCCACCTGCGATTGGGCAGCTTCAATCTGCTTCTTCAAAGAAAGCACCTGCCCTTCCGCAATTTTGAGTTGCTGCTCGGCGGCTTCTTTTTCTGCCTTAATGTTGTCGAATTGCTGCTGCGTCGCGGATTTTTGCTGTAGCAGGTTGCTAAATCGATCATAGTTCTTCACTGCCACATCCAGGCGAACCCTGGCTGCTTCCACACCGGCATTAGCAGCCACCATATTGGCAGCGACAGCACTGGAATTAGCAGAAACGGAAATTACACTGGTAGACAAAGCACCTTTACTACTTTTGGATAGCAAAACATTCTCCTTTGCAATCTGAAGCGCAATGTCTGCTTGCATAACGTCTATTTTGTAGTCTGCGTCGTCGATTAAAATGAGCGTATCGCCTTCTTTTACTACCTGATTATCCTGCACAAATATCTTGGCTACCGTACCGTTGATTTTAGGAATAACAGGGCTTATATCAGTCTCCAGTTGCGCATTGTCAGTTTCTTGCTTACCCCCGCAGCCTGCTAAAATAATGGCGACAGTTATTATGGTAAAGATCTTTTTCATTTTATAAGTTATTATAAGTTTCAATTGGTTGATTTAATTAATTTCCTGTAGGCTAACTCCGCATTTGCTGTGGACGTGATCAGGTTGATTTTCGCATTTGTTAGAAGAATATTCGCATTTAGAAAGTCCGTAGGGGTAGTGGTGTTTGTCTGGAATCTGTTCTGCTCCACCCGGAAATTCTCTGTAGCCTGGGCGAGGGCCTTATTAGCAATCTCGATCTTCTGCCGGGCCTGTAAGTAATTGTTATAGTCTTCGTTCACTTCTATCTGTATCCCCTCCGTTGCCTGCTCCATGATGCTGCTCATGTTCTCGATACTTAGCTTGCTTTCTCTTACGCGCTGCTTGGTAGTGTAAAGATCCGTAAGATTCCAATTTAGAAAAACACCGGCATTCCAGGTGCCGGTAATGGTTGCCTGGTTGGGGAAAAGCCGCTGGTTGGGCTGGTCGTAATTAACGGTACCCCCCACGCTAAGTGTAGGTAAATAATTGCTTCGCGATATCTTTAACCCGACAGTTGCCTGCTCTTTCCGGATAGATAATCCCTTTAGTTCAGCGCGGTTCTTTACGGCTTTCTCGAGGTATTGGTCGAGCGAATCACCTTGTTGTATGATAACAGGGAGTGCATCAGGCACATCGATTGCAGTTTTTGTATCCAAACCTGTTAGCAGGCAAAGATTGTACTTAAGCAATTTTTGTGTGTTGACAATATCAGATAGATCCGATTGCAAATTGGTGATCGCTAGTTCTATTTTCAATACGTCGTTTGCCAATAGTATACCCTGTTGAACGAAGTTGTCGGCATCTTTTTTCTGATTGGTCAGGAGTTCGATATTTGCCTCCACTATCTTCCTCGATTGCTTCACCGTAAAAAGATTGTACCAAAGGGTGGTAATAGTGTAAGAAATATCGGCCTTGTTTTTATCCAGATCGAAGTAAATTGTTTTCTTATCGAGCGCTCTTAATTCATTGCCATATCTCGCTTTTCCCCCTCCCCAGATAAGCTGCCTTACCTGCACCGAATTATAGTATTGATTCAGTATTTGGGGATTCAGTGTTACTTCTCCGGTAGGGAAAGCCACCTTAAAGGGAGTTATATTATCGCTGATCCTGATGTAGCTGAGGTTTGCATTCACCTGAGGAAGTTGTGCATTCTTACTTTGTATGAGCCTTGAATCTGCCAATTGTAATTGGATACTGTCTAATTGAAGCTGCTTGCTGTGCGCAACAGCCATGGAAATAGCATCATCCAGGGGTAACATACGCTGGGCTTGGAGGGTACTGCTGAAAAGCAGCGACGATACCAGGATGGATAACGCTGCTTGTTTAGCAAAATTTGAATTCGCCATGGGTATTTTATTGGTTGTTTGTATTAATATATCGAAAGCAACAGCTGTTTACAAAGTCCAGACTGGGGATCATTTTAGGGTTGTCAACTAAGCTGGACCTCGATACATATATTGCCGGGGCAAACTTAGGTCATTTTATGAATCACGTTCATATTTTACGAAAAAAAATTATTTCTTAATGCTGTTTCGAACGGTGTCGAGAAAGCTATCGAATAATTCTTTTTCTGAAATGTTCATTTTCTGCTTTATCAGCGACCCTTTTACCTTTATTAGCTGAAGCACTCCTATTGTCATACCCCACAATAACATGGTGATGTGCAAAGGATCGACATCTGGACGAAGTGTGCCGTCTTTCCGGGCTCTGTCGGCAATACCCGAAACAAGTTTGGTGATGTTTTCACTGGATTGATACATTTCACCCGTTTCAGTTAATTGATTATTTACCTCGTAAAGAGAAACAAGATCATAATAAAGTGGATTTTTTTTATAGAATAGATAACTTGTTTTTGACACGGCAATCAGTTTCTCGATATTGCTAATGTTTCTCCTCTCTATCTTCTGAAATTCTTTAAATAACAGCGTTCGGGCTTTAACACTCAGCAGGCTTAATATTTCTTCCTTGCTTTTAAAATATAAATAAATGGTTCCTTTGGCTAATTGTGTTTCTGCCGCTATCAGGTCAATACTTAGGCCATGCAGACCATTTGAAGCCATAATAGTTTCAGCAGCCTGTAAAATGAGTTCCCTTCGATTCTCCTTCTCTAACTGTTTACGACTCTTTGTGCTCATTCTTCAAGATTTTCAAATAAAGAGTGCAAGTTTACAAAAAGAATGATTAAAACCGGAAATGGAGTCAGGTTTAAAATTTATAAGTAAACCATAAGCAAACCGTCAACGTTTAGTTATTCCGGTGAATTAAGAATCCGGAAAATAAACAACGCTTATGCAGCGTTGCTATAAACACATGGATTTTGACTTACAATGATTGCTTAAATGAAAGAGTAAATGAAGAGAATTACGGTTTTTTGCGGGTCTAGCCCTGGAAAAGAAGACAGTTACGTACAAATCGCAACCGAAGTAGGCAAAACCCTTGCAAAACAGCATATCGGCCTGGTGTACGGTGGCGCCAGAATTGGACTTATGGGCGCTGTAGCCGATGGAGCCCTTGCAGCTGGAGGTGAGGTAATCGGAGTACTCCCTAGGTTTCTGAAGTCAAAAGAAATAGCCCATGCGGGTCTTACCGAGCTGATTATCGTGGAGAGCATGCACGATCGAAAGATGATGATGAACGAGCGCAGTGATGGTGTAATAGCCTTACCAGGAGGATATGGAACATTAGAAGAACTTTTTGAGATGCTCACCTGGGCACAACTGGGGCTTCATAAAAAACCCATCGGATTGCTGAACGTAGATGGGTTTTATGATGCACTTTATGCACTGTTACTAGTAATGAGCAGCAAAGGTTTTTTGAAAGAGGCGGATCGACAAATGCTTTTGATAAGCAGCAATATCGACGAACTTCTGGTAAAGATGAAAAATTACGCGGCCCCGCAAGTTAATAAATGGATAGATGAAGATACCGTGTAAAACCAAGTCATTCAGCGGTGATCGAACGACTTCTATCATCCAGTTTCCAGGATGCCAGGGCAAGTAAGCCGAGTAATAAAATCTATCTCGATAATGAGATATTATGTAGTTGATTTTTATAATACTATCTTTATTCCGATAAAATTCAACGTATGAAATCAACCTATTCTCTTGCACTGATAGCAACAGTTCTGATTTTAATGACCGCCTGCTCCAAAGATGATGATGAACAAGTAGCAGAAACGCCGCTTACTGCAGAAACCACCGTTACAGATAAAGACGGCAATGTTTACAGAACAGGCTACGATCAGGTAACATCTACTAATCAGGATGCCTATCTTGAAAAGAAAAATGCCTCTGGTGAAACCATATGGAAAAAAATTTATGACGGTTCGCCAGTAGATACAAGGGGTGTATATGTGGTACTGGATGGCGACCAGGATCCCTGGGTAGCTTTCTCGGCAGATGGGGGGAGTGTTGGTGCTAGTTCATTCAACCAGAAAGAAATTGAACCGAATGCTTTTACCGGGGTGTACAAATCAGGCTATGGCCAGGGGGGCGGACCCAGGATAATAATCGCTGCGCATATTAATAGGGAAACCGGAAAGATTATTAAGGGCAGCTACCTTATCGCTAGGCTTCAGAGTGGTAATACAAACTCAATATTTACTGAAAAGATTGGCATAAACGGGAAACGAATGGTGCTTCAGGTTAAATCCGCTTTCAAACCACCAGCCGCTGGCGGCCCCGGATCCTTTGTAGAACATCCAGACGCATTGGAGGAGAACAAGCGAGACGGCGCCTGGATACTACGAATGGTGTTTTCAACGGATTTTTCTTCAATAGAGGAAAGCACTGTTCTAAAATAAAAAGCCCGTTTCGTGTTAATGAAACCGGAATGAATTACAGCTGTTCCTATTGCTCAGATCATGCCTGCCAGATCTAAGGTAATATTCACCCTTCCTTAAAGCAAGCGGCTCAAAGAAAGCGCTTATCTTTTCCATTTCCTGGGGCAGTACATCGAAATAAGTAGAGATGTATTTTTCGAGTTTCGTCATCAATTAAAGATATAAAAACTTAGAAAGCTTCATTCAGGCCCAGAAAGAAGCCTTTGGCGCCGTATTTACCGAATGCATAATCCAGGCAAAGATTGGTTCGTGTAGCCTTGTTAAAAAGCACCCGTAGCCCAAAACCACCACCCGGCTGCCATTGCTTAAACAGCTTAGTTCCCAGGTCATTGTTGGATGTCTGCAGGTTAAAGAAGGTAACACCGCTTAAAAACTTGTTTTCAGTAAGCGGAAACCGGTATTCTACTTCTGAGTAGTTGTATTTGGTGCCCTTAAAATAAGTAACAGTATAACCCCTTCCACTGCGAAAACTTGCATCTCTTCCCGTTCCCGGCAATTCCAGGTAAGGGAGTGCCCCATTTATGAGATAAGCTCCCCAATTCCAAAAAGCGATAACGTGTTCTGGATTGTGCGTAGAAAGACTATGGTATTTTCTAAAATCGGTAGTAAACTGCAATGCATTCTTACTGCTGCCCAGCCAATCTTGATTGGCACGAAAACCTGCATCAGCAAAGATGCCGTTATAGGCACGGTTCTGATTGTCGCGCGTAGTGTATTGAAAGCTGAATAACAACCCGTTAGACCTGTAACTCTCCAGGTCGAATCCATACCGGCTCGAATAAATCTTGTAGGGTGTAAGTATATCGGAAGCCGTTTTTTTATCTTCTATTCTACCTCTTATCTCGAAAGCAAGCCCAACTCCAATAAAAATCCCCGGCGACACTTCCTTATACACTTTTTCCCGGAAGTCGAAAAACAACGAGTTAAGCACATACTTTTTACGATCTGGGTTGGTCAGTATCTCGTCTTCTGCCGTTTGGCCAGCAGCATGTCCTATGCCTATCCCGAAATCAGGAGTTACCATCTTTGCACTTACGATGCTACCCTGGATATTCCATTTATTACCGTTCGTAAAAATGTTATGGTTGAGATAAAAGTAAATAATTCCTTTTGTGGTAATAGAGGCCGAGGTTGCAGCAACTGACATGAGTGTTCTTGGGTCTTTCCCCAATTTAAGGCCGGCTACCGCCTTTATACCAATCTGGAAACCAATAGTGGGGTTCGCCGCCACATTAGGTATAATAGTAATTCCAGACCTTTTACGCAAGGAGTCTGGCCTTTTGTTCGGATGGATAATATCCTGAACCAGGTCGCCAACATCGTATTGAATATCGAGGTTTTCAGCGTTGGGGGCAACATCTCCCCGCATTATCCGCAATGAATCCGCCTTTAAAGAGTCAGCCGGAACTATTTGACCCTGGGCATTATTATGATAGCTTACAAATAAAGCAAGTACCATAACTTTCAGTAATATGATCAGCCACTTATGGCTATAGTCTTTTGTAAATTGTAACAATGGCTTAAATTCAGATTGGTCTATGTGAAACGGCAGTGATACAAATTTCAAACCAATATTCCGGTCCCTCTGCTGGGTCTCTTGCTAACGTTAATCGATGCAGGCAGGAGGCATTTGTCAGTTCTGTTATGATGCACCCTTGTCTGCTTTCATCTGCGTTGACCCACCTTTCAATGCTCTTGGCCGGTCGACTTCTACTATTCATGTGCCCCTCTATAGTAAATTTTGTATGAATTTAAGTTAAAGAATGATGTTAGAAATAGCGCTTAAAAAGCAATACATTGCGGATCGGTATAAAGGTAGAGCTCTAGATAATATTCTACGTGTATTCCGAAATAAGCCATTGCTAAAAGTCAATTTATGAGATTATTATTATTTCCACTCCTTCTGTTATTCATTATTAGCACAGATAATTACGCCCAGCCCACGGAGCAGCTTGTTCGAATAGAAGTAGCGCCGGATCATGCCGACTGGCTGTATAAAACAGGTGAGCGGGCCAGGTTTTCCGTAACGGTACTCAGAAACAATGTGCCGCTTAAAGATGCAAAGATCAATTACCAGATAGGATTGGAGAAAATGAAACCTTCCCAAACCGCCGACGTTACCCTAACAGATGGAAAGATAATGCTCGACGGCGGAACGCTTAAAGAAGCAGGCTTTTTACGATGTGCGGTTACGATAGAATTCGAGGGTAAACAATACCGTAATATCGGAACTGCCGGATTCGATGTTGCAGCCATCCAACCAACGGTAACCACACCCTCAGACTTCGATAGCTTCTGGGCAAAAGCCAGAACAGAGCTGGATAAAATACCTGTAGATGCTAAAATGACGCTGCTTCCCGAGCGCTCCTCCGCACTTACCAATGTTTATCATCTTAACCTGCAAGGCTATGGTAACTCCCGCCTCTATGGCATCCTCTGCATTCCTAAAAAAGAGGGTAAATACCCTGCCTTGTTACATGTGCCCGGAGCGGGCGTTCGGCCTTATGGACCAGACTTGGAAATGGCGGACAAGGGCATAATTGTTCTTACCGTTGGTATACACGGTATTCCTGTTATTATGGAACCAGGAGTTTATGCGGACCTGGCCGCCGGTGCTCTTTCCGGCTACCCTTTGTTCAACGCCCATAACAAAGACAAGTATTACTACAAACGTGTGTACATGAATTGCATAAGAGCAAATGATTTTCTTACAGGTCTTCCGCAATTTGACGGAAAGAACCTTGCCGTAACAGGTGGCAGCCAGGGCGGGGCGTTAAGCATCGTAACAGCGGGGCTCGATAGCAGGGTACAGTATCTTGCCGCAGTACATCCTGCTCTCAGCGATCTTACCGGCTATTTGAAGGGTCGCGCGGGAGGCTGGCCTCACCTTTTTTATGGCTACAACCTTTCTTTTACGGATCTCTCAGAAATTAAAGAAACCATCCCCTATTTCGATGTGGTGAACTTTGCAAAAAAAGTAAAGATTGAAGGATTCTATACATGGGGATTTAATGATGAAGTATGCCCGCCTACTTCCATGTACGCAGCATACAATGTAATTTCTGCCCCTAAATCAATAGCGGTATTTGCCGAAACAGGACATTGGATGTTTCCCGAACAAAGAAATAAACTCAATAGCTGGCTGGTAAGTAAATTAAGAAAGTAAAAGGAGTTACTACCATATTCTTACCATCAAACCGTTTATGGAATCTTCCCAAACATATCCGGCAATAAAACAGATATACCTTCCGTTTACCTGTTTCTAATCGAACGTTTCATGAGATGGTTGTATCAACGAAGAGGAATACCGGCAGTGCGGGTTGTACTCCTGCTTATCGGCTTCACTTACATTATGTTTACCAGCTGCGGCTTCAGCAGCACAAAATCTCCGGAAGAACTACGTAAAGACTCCCTTGTGCAGGAGCGGTCGCACCCTGAAAACTATCTCATCCAGGAAGGACGCTGGCGAAAGAACATCATTGGTCAAACCGTGCTGGAAGGAACCATAACAAG
The DNA here is from genome assembly GCA_014380425.1 of Chitinophagaceae bacterium. Classification (GTDB taxonomy): domain Bacteria; phylum Bacteroidota; class Bacteroidia; order Chitinophagales; family Chitinophagaceae; genus JADCRZ01. The sequence goes on from JACMJX010000097.1 coordinate 13,166, forward strand.
TAAGGCAACCGTTGCAGATTTTAAAGATGTACAATTGCAGGTAGTCTGGCTTACTAAAACAAATACCGAACTTCGTACAAATATTTACCCCGTATTTGAATACTTTGCAGCCGGTAAAACAGTGCCTTACAAAATTAAGGCTGTCGCGCCCTCAGGTACAAGCAATATCAGGGTAACTGTTCATACTGCAGCAGCGGTAAATTAGAAGCTTCTTTCCTAAAGCCGACAAATGCATCAACGCCCCGCTTGTTTGTTCCGGAAAACAACTTATACCTGTTCTATTAGTAAACTGCCCACTTCTTCATTGGGGCGCTTGTTGAAATCAGCTTCCTTCGCCAACATCCTCGTACGTGCCTGAAGAATGGCTGCGCTGTTATTATTGGCCCAGTCGGCAAATAAAGCTAACTGCTGCAAAAGACTATAACCCAATGCGGTCAATTCATATTCAACGCGGGGAGGCACTTCCGCATACACTTTCCTGGAGATCAATCCGTCATGTTCCAGATTACGCAAGGTTACCGTTAGCATCCGCTGCGAAATATCGCCGATCTTATGTTTCAACGCGTTAAAACGCATCTTGCCAAATCCACCCAGGGCATAAATAGCCAGCATGCTCCATTTATCACTGATCCGGCCAATAATATCACGCACCGGGCAAAGGGTATTACGCGTCGTATTGGCAAGATGGAAAATATCTATGAATTTATTTTCACCCCCAAACCCGTTACAGTCCATATTGGTTACACCATTGTGCCCTGGTATGGTTGCTGTGCCTTCTTGTTTTGTCATTAGTTACTATTTAGCTTTGAGTTATTAAAAGTAACTATTAAAATTAAAAACTACTAGAGATGGCACATAAAATCTTAGTTACCGGCTCAACCGGTACAGTCGGAAAGCCCATAGTTAAGGCACTTCAGCAAAGAAAAGCTTCATTCGTTGCCGCGGCAAGAGACCCCGAGAAAGCAAAAGGAATCTTGGGTACCGATACCCCGTTAGTACAGTTCGATTTCAGCGACCCATCTACTTACAAGCAGGCAGTGGATGGAGTAGATAAAATATTCGTGCTCGGTCCTCCCATGGTGCTGGAGCTGGATAAATTAATAATCCCCTTTATCGATTTTTTAAAGAGCAATGGGCACTATCACGTCGTATATATGGGAGCGCTGGGCCTGGAGCACGTAAAAGAATTACCTTTTCACGACAGAATCATCCAGCACATCGCCTCTAATGGATTCGACCTTACCGTTCTAAAGCCTTCTTTCTTTGCCCAGAATTTCAAGAACTATGAGTGGGACAACATAACGCAGCGAGGCGTTGTTTACGTACCCGCAAGCACAGGCAAAGTTTCCACGATAGATGCAAATGATATTGCAGCCGTAGCCGCAGCAGCACTAACCGAAGAGGGCCATATAGGTAAAACCTACGAACTCACCGGTCCTGAGCTGTTCACCTATCATGACATTGCCGCGCTGCTAACGGAAATTACGGGTAAAACAATCGTATATCCTGCTCCTTCGCCACAGGAGTTTGCCGCCACCCTCGAAGCAGCCGGAGCGCCTGCGTTCATCGCTTCGTATATGAACAATGTATATAAGCTGATTTCCGACAATTTTGTAGGTTATATATCAAATGATGTAGAAAAAGTAACCGGTAAAAAACCAACGCCATTGCGGGAAGTATTACAGAGAGATTTTGCTGCAGTAGTTGCATAAATGCCTATTGTATTTTCATGCGTGCATTCCATTTATTTAAACAAACAGGAATGCGCGCATTTCTTTTACTCATAACCCCGGGGAAGAATCACTAATTCCTGAAAGATATTTTTGAAATAGTTTTATCAACTATATTTATAGCGACTTCTATAGGTACGTAATGCCTGGCAACTAATAAACATATATGAAAAAAGCAATCATAATAGTAGGAATGGGCCAGGGGCTTAGCATGGGTATGGCCATTAAATTCGGAAAGGAAGGATACCTGATCGGCATGATCAGCAGGAGCGAAGATAAGCTGCGCAATTATCAGCAGACGCTGGACACATTAGGCATTCAGTCATTTTACAGCAAGGCAGATGTGGGCGACGAGTACCAACTGGAAGAAGCTTTAGTCAGCCTGGTAAAGCAAACCGGCGAAGTAGCCGTTCTCTTTTATAATGCCGTAGATTACCGCTATAAAAACATCCTTGAAGAAAGCATCGAAGACCTTACAAAAGGCTTCAAGATCAGTGTTGCCAATGTGCTAACTGCTCTAAGATCGCTGCTTCCCCAACTAACTAAAAGCAAAGGTGCCGTATTGCTTACCGGAGGTGGAAGCGCTAACTTCCCTTCTCCCGAAATGGCTTCAATATCTCTTGGTAAAGCAGGAATTAAAAACCTTGCTTACCAGCTAAATGCAGTTCTTAAAGATAAAAGCATATTTGTAGGCACCGTAACCGTTTCAGGAGGCATAAACCCTGAAAGTGCGAAATACAGCCCGGAGAAAATAGCGGAGGTTTTCTGGGATCTTTATAAGAAAAGAGACCAGGTTGAAGTGGTCTATTGATCCTTTTCGTTTGTTACATACACCTTCGCAACAGCATTCCATAAAGAAAGGTACTTGCCTGTTTTCATCGACCTCTGGAGGTCCATCATCTGCTGTGGCGGCACCAACCACATTTTCAACCCCCGGTACTCCTTATACCGCCCCAGGAAAATCAATCCGCCCGGTTGATCCAGAAGTAGCGGTCTTTTCCTAACCGGCTCCAGTGATATAGCCGGTTCCGGGCAAGCATGATAGCGTTGCCGGAATTGTTGCTCTAGTGCCGGGCGCCTGTCGACGGGTTGCATTTGTTTGCTACACACCTTGCGGCCTCGCCTGTCAACCACATAAGGAGCCGTGTAAAAGAACCGCATATGTGAAAATGAAAGGCAACCTCGCGGCTTCTCCCTTCGCCTGGTACGCTGTGTAGGCTCCAAAAGCTTGTTTAACAAAGGATCGATATATTGCCGCTGCAGCTTCTCTTTTATAACGATACTATCCACCCCCTCTTTCAGCATTCGGATAGCCTCGCCGGTTAATTGCCGGTACAGATGATACACTTTATCCTCCTTCGGAATCTGGTTATACAAACCCGCCGCAATCGGCGATGCCTGCTTCATCCTGCCGGCACTCTTTCTGAAGCCTTCAAATACAGGATCTGTTTTAATCCGCTTACTTTCCACCGGGTTACTCATGCGATACACGATCCGGCCACGGGATATATAACCACACAATCCCCCGTCAGTTCCTGTAAAAGCGATATTGCTTATTTTGATCGGCATAAGGCAAATTTACCGAATAGTTAGAGGCTTTTCAACATAACTGGGAAATTTAGAATCGGTGTACCGTTGTTGTTCCATATTTTAGATAGCATCTAACGTGCGTATAACCGATGTTAGTTGTTTTTTAAGAAATTTACCAACTTGTCAATAACAGGTTGCCTGCCGTAAATGACCCATTTCCCACACGTCGATCATCAATTTATCACTTATTGTCATTCTGTAACAGGCGCTTCAGCACATTGTACTTCCAGCATCTAACGCGCCTGTTACAGAATCTCCCATCCCCTAATCTCATTAACCAAGATCTCATAAAGTCTTTTGCCTGTTCTAACCCAGGCAGATACCGCGCACTTTGGCTTGTTTCAACCTGAAAACGAATCAAATCTAGCTACTTCAGCCTCTACCAAGCTACCTGGGTTGCCAAATGTATTCGACAATAAAAAGAAGCATTAATAGTCGGTTGTAGAGGTTGGAAGATTGTCTATATTTAAATAACTTCATTATCTGTTGATCCTTGAACTTCCTTCCCGAGGACATAAAGCATTCAATAGCCATGATCCTGAAAATAACCAGGGAAGAGAACGGAATGGAAACGCATTAAATAGGAAAAAATGAATAAGTACGGACTTCATGGAAAGCTAACAGCAAAAGCGGGTAATCGTGAAAAGCTGGCTCAGATTCTGCTGGAAGCAGCTCGCCTGTTATCAGAAACGAAAGGCTGCCAGCTCTACGTGATAGGCATTGACGATAATGACGAAGAGGCCGTTTGGGTTACGGAAGTATGGGACACAAAAGAAGATCACGAAAACTCACTGAAAGTAGAAAGCACCCGGGCATTGATCGCTCAGGCGATTCCCATTCTTGATGGAATGCCCGAGAAAGGACAGGAACTTAGGGTACTTGGAGGACTTGGTATCCACTAAAAACCCACGATGTATCATTCTTCAACCCAACCTTTGATCCCTATCACTTCGATTTAAGCTTCCCTTCCATAAGCTGCCTGTTGCCCTTGTATTCGTTCCAGTTGAAGTTTTCGAGAAACTCCGTTGCGGCTTTAGCGCCTAGTACAAACAACTCTTTTTTCTCCCTGTCACTCAGAAAGAAATTCAGCCAGTTGTAGTTCGCAACTTTTACCTTTCCTATGCCCTTTTCATATATCCTGTTTTTGATCAGAAAATCCTTATCGTAGTAGTTGCGGATCGTGTTGAAAAGCCGGCCAAGATAGCCAGTAAGCGTCCACGCCACCGAGTTCTTCTCGTTGTCTTCCGGCAGGGAATCATCCAGATCGATACCGAATACCGGTAAACGAGGTATGCTGATTTCAGGAATATAGAAGATACTGACCGGGAAATTAGACAGCACTCCGCCATCTACAAAACGTGCGGTAGAAGGAGGGTCGTACACACCTAAAGCCTTCCACGCTTCCTTTATTTCCTCGTCTTCACAGGGAATATCGTGGATGATATACGACTCGAAAAACAAGGGGATAGACATGGAAGCCCTGATAAAACCAGCAGGAGGAAGGCTATCGAAGTCCTCTTCTTTTCTGAAGAGATTGCACATAGCGGGTAACTGGATTTTATTTTCTGTCACCAGCTCGGAGGTGATAAAAGTAACCGGACCTGTTAGCTCATCCAACTTCTTTTCGTGTGGCACCCTTAAATGAAGACGGGGAACAGCCTTGGCTTTCTCGTTAAGATCGCTTACTGTTTTTACACCGTTCTCTTGTAACTGCAGCTCGATCCAGTTATAGAAAACCTTTCCTGGATTGATACCGTAACCAGCGTTCTTTAACCGCTTGAATAAACTCCTTATATAAAGCGCCACAATAGCAGCAATAACAATAAATACAATGGTGGATACGAGGGTTATTGTGGAAAGAAGGGAAAGTGAAGGCACTGTATGTTTGAGGTTGGCGAAAACAATAGACCCAGTAAGCGACAGCACGAAAAGAGAAAGCATTACAAACACAAACCTTTCAACCGCAGCCACAAAGTTGTTATTACGGATAAAACTTTTTATCACGCGCCTTGCAAACGGGTGACCATCTACCAAAGAGAAAAAATCAAGCTTACAAATAACATCCAGCACCCTTACTGATTTAGGGTCCTGCTTGTTGCCGATAACCGTCATCAGCGCGGTATTGATAGCACCAGCGCTGGTTCCCGCCTGCTTCAGAAAGCGGATGCCCATTTCTTCCAGCACATATGTATAACCCACAAGCGCCACACCTAGCACGCCGCCGCCCTTCTGCACTAGGTGCACATATTGATGGCCTTCGTCGTCCAGCACATCGGATACCACAAGCGGATTACCTGCAGGGTACTTTTCTTTCAACCGTCGTAGGCATTCGAGAACGGCAGGATCTCCTGTAAAGTCTTGCGTTTCGAGTTTTTTAGGAATGCTCATAAGTAGTATTTCATGGTTCAATAAGCATAGAAGCGTAAGCTTACTGGTGTATTAGCAGCAAAAATACCGATTGCAGCTGTTCTCTGCACATTCAGTTATTCACCCCAGGCAGTAAGCATGAGCCGCCGCTCTCCACCGCGATCCCTATGTTCGCAGAGATAGATGCCCTGCCATATTCCAAGTGCGGGCTTGCCGTTACTGATGGGTATTAAAATGGAACTTCCTAGTAGAGCAGCTTTGAGGTGAGCTGGCATATCATCCGACCCCTCGTCATCATGCAGATAGTCGGGGTCGTTCTCCGGCACGGCCTTATTAAAGAACATTTCAAAATCCTTTCTTACGGTAGGGTCTGCATTTTCATTGATAGTAAGCGATGCGGATGTATGAAGAATAAAAACCTGCAACATGCCGGTAGTCAACTCGGCAAGCCTGGGCATTGCCTGTATAATTTCGCCCGTTACCAGGTGGAATCCTCTTCTCCTTTCCCTGAGCGTTACTGCCTGCTGGAGTATTTTCATGATAGTCAAATGTACTACCATCATTTGCTTCCTGGTAATGTTTTCCTTTGTATTCATAAGTAGTGTCGGGAACACCCCTTAATAATGCCGCTTTTACAACCCTCTGGTCTAATTTTATAAACTTAGCTTTGCGGGCATAAGATGATAAAATAACGTAAAAGACATTCTATGAGTACAACAGCACCGGCAAAGGCAGGAAGGAAAGAATGGATAGGGCTTGCCGTTATTGCGCTTCCCTGCCTGCTTTATTCCATGGATCTTACAGTCCTCAATCTGGCTATTCCCAACTTAAGTGCAGATCTTAAGCCAAGCAGTTCGGAGCTTTTGTGGATAGTGGATATATATGGTTTCATGGTGGCTGGTATGCTGATTACCATGGGAACCTTGGGCGACCATATCGGCCGGCGTAAATTATTGTTGATAGGTGCTGTCGTTTTCGGCGCAGCTTCCGTTGCTGCCGCTTTCTCCACCAGCCCGGGAATGCTGATAGCAGCGAGAGCTATGCTCGGTATCGCCGGTGCTACACTGGCACCCTCTACTTTATCGCTTATCCGCAACATGTTCCTTGATGATAAGCAACGCACGTTCGCCATCAGCATCTGGATGACAAGCTACTCTATAGGCGGTGCTATAGGACCTTTGCTCGGCGGCATATTGCTCGAACATTTCTCGTGGGGATCGGTATTTCTGATCAGCGTGCCAGTGATGGTACTTTTACTGATTACCGGCCCGTTACTACTGCCGGAATACCGCGACCCTGGCGCGGGAAAGCTAGATCTTTTGAGTGCGCTTCAATCGATAGTAGCTATTCTTGCCATCATTTTCGGATTTAAAAAGATTGCGGAAAATGGCCTTGACTGGCTTCCCGTGCTTTGCATCATAGCGGGTGCCATAACTGCTTTCGTATTTGTAAGAAGACAGGGAAAACTTCAATACCCGCTCATAGATCTCCGGCTGTTCCGGATACCCACTTTCAAAATAACCCTACTTACTTTTATGATGGGGGCATTCATATCGTTCGGCAGTTATATTTTCATTGGCCAATACCTTCAGCTCGTGCTGAACCTGTCGCCCTTTCAGTCTGGGTTATGGACCCTGCCTTGGGCTGTGGGCGTGATTATTGGGTCTCTGCTAACGTCGCAACTTGCAAAGCGTGTACATCCTGTACGAGTGATTTACGGCGGCTTTGCCCTCGCTTCCATCGGTTTCTTTCTGGTGTCGCAAGTGAATACTATAGGTCCGGCTGTCGCCATTTTAGGTGGATCCTTCCTTTTCTCCATTAGCCTCGCTCCAGTATTTACGCTTACGATCGATTATATCATAGGGTCGGCTCCACCAGAAAAAGCGGGTGCGGCTTCTGCCGTTTCCGAAACCAGTGCCGAACTGGGCGGCGCCCTGGGCATTGCGCTTCTGGGCAGCCTGGGTACTGCTGTTTACCGCAACTTCATGGTGAAAAATATAACTGCCGATGTGCCTGAAGGTTCGGTTGAAGCAGCGAAAGACACACTGGGAGGAGCCGTAGCGGAAGCCTCAAAATTGCCATCCGCAGCAGCCGACATACTGTTGCAGTCTGCACGGGAAGCGTTTACGGATACTATGCAGCTTGCAGTAATCGTTTGTGCTTCATTGTCGGCGGCGCTCGCACTACTGATCCGGCTGAAACTTAAGCCCGGCCAAGTCGGTGCTTCTGCAAATCAAACATTACAAACAACTGAACAAGCTGTAAATTAATTCTTGCTTTCAAACTTGCCAGCGTATGGCGATACTGAATTAAGGCAGTCTGTTCGAAACCAGCGCTGCTTCATTTCATTTTCTGATCTGCCTCCGGCTGCGTATATCTTACTATATCTATCCCGATACCATTAGGATCAACGATGGCAAAATGCCGATCGCCCCAGGGCTCATCTCTTAGATCGATCTTTATCGCCACGTCCTTTTGTTTCAGCTCTTTGTATATTTTATCGACATCTTCTACTTCAATGGTTAAATACATACCCTGGCCCAAAAAAGGCTTATGAAACAAGGGCTGCTGCGATGGATGATCTGGTAATAGAAAGCTGATAGATGCCTGCCCGCCAGGGCTATGCAACAGAAGATAGAAATCATTTTCGAAGCTGACCCCAAAGCCCAGAACATTCGTGTAAAATGCCTTGCTTTCGGCGAGCTTATTCGTTACGATACCTGCATTGAATTTCATTTTCGTCTTGTTTTTAATGTTTGCATTTGTTTGTGAATAAAGATGGGAGTAAATAAAAAAAGCCATCAGAACAGTTAAACATCTTTTCATAGCTGTATGATTGAATGCTGTAAAGTTCCCCACTAAAACAAAGGCAACATTGTAAAAATCGGACATTCTATTTACGGAAGGCCTGCGAAGGCGTAGCGCCATACATCTGCTTGAAATCTTTTATGAAATGCGCCTGGTCGTAGTAGCCGCAGTTAAAGAAAGGCTTATCAGTTCTGAGGTTGCTGGCGGAAGATGCGAGCCGGAGAGCATGCTGGAAGCGAACAATCTTACTGAATACTTTCGGAGTGTCGCCGATATACAATTCAAAAAGCCGCCGCAGCTGCCGGGGGCTAACACCTGTATCGAGGTGTTTACCCGTATGCAGCATCCCGCAGCTTTTAAGAATAATCGCCATCGCTTCATTCAACCTGTTGTCTGTTTGAACGGGCGCTTTAATCAGCATCTTGACGAAATAATTATCCAGAAGCTGTTGAATACCAACCATACCCAAAGCCCCATGTACACGCGAACGGATAAATGCCGCAAGCGGGGGAGTTATGGCATCGAGCTGCTCTACCCTTCCACTTAACGCAGCCGCGTTCACACGAAAGAGCTGCGGAAAAATGGTGGGTAAAAACCGGATGCCTACATAATGAAAACGGCCATCGAGCGGAAACTGTGTATGTGTTTTGCAGAAGCCCATTATGGAACTGTCCGAAGTATTGTTGATATCGAAGAATATGTCGATACAACCATCCGCCACTACCCGGTATTGAAGCGCGCTCTCCAAAGAGCTGGTTGTTTTCAATTCCCAGTAACAGTATATATAATCAAGCAACAGACTATCGGGCAAGAGCTCCTGGTAATGCACAGGCGCACCGGCATGTGCAGCGGATGGCTGTACCGGTTTGTAAAGAGCTCTTATATTGACGGATGTCTGCAACCTTTTTTATGATGAAATTAATACATTTTATATTAAGAAAGCATACCGGAACGTTCTCTACTAAACCAACTAGATACTTCGCGAATTTGACCACTTACAATACGAATCCGACGGAAGCGGTTACTCCATGGAACGCTTACAGGCTAGCCTGTTATTTAATGTTTAGTATACAGGGGCATATACTATCCGACAAGCACCATTAAACAAGCCCATAAGCTTCCTGAATCGGGGAATGAATCCTCGTGCATAAATTGATTAACTTCACCAGCTAAAGACGCCCGTAGCCATGAAGATATTAATTGCAGAAGATGAGGTTGCTCTTGCCTCCGTGATGAGTAAGGGCCTAAGTGAAAAAGGCTACGAGGTTAGCATAGCACCCGATGGACAAACAGCCCTTTCCATGGCGCTGCAATACGATTTCAGGTTGATGATTCTGGATGTAATGTTACCCGTTATCAACGGCCTGGAAGTGTGCCGGCAGCTTCGCAAAAAGAAAGCTGTATTACCGGTGCTCATGCTAACGGCATTAGGTTCAACTGAAAACATAGTGTCAGGGCTGGACAGCGGCGCTGATGACTACCTGGTAAAGCCCTTTAAATTTGTAGAGCTCGAAGCACGTATCAGGTCGTTGCTGCGGCGGGGAGTGTATGATGAAAACGTCATTGACAAGATCCACTTCGGACCGGTAGAAATGAATCTCGCTTCAAAGACCGTGTATAGATCAGGAAAGTTGATCAGCCTTACATCTACGGAGTTTCGTTTACTGGAATGCCTGCTACGCAACCAGAAGAAGGTGCTTTCGAGAATGGAATTGCTGGAGAAGGTATGGGGCGTCGATTTTAACATGGCTACTAATGTGGTGGATGTATATGTTAACTACCTTCGAAAAAAGATCGACAAGGATTTTGAAATAAAACTTATCCATACAGTGGTGGGTATGGGTTATGTGTTAAAATAGAACAAGCGATGAAAATTCAAACGCAGACTGCAATTCTTTTTACAACCATCACAGCCCTGGTGATCCTCCTTTTGAGTGTATCTATTTATTTCTTTACCGGTAAGTTTGCTGCGGTCGACTTTTATAAACGTCTCGAGATAAGAGCTTATATAGCGGCAAGAGTAATGCTTGAAAAAGATGAAACATCCGTAGCGGCTTATTCTGAAATAAGAAGAGAACATCTGGAGGCCTTGCCGGGCGAGAAAGAGCATTTTATCCGCGTGGATACGTTAAAGGGAAATGCTGTCAACATCAGTGGTGCGGCGCTCCCTGCATCTTTCTTCAATAACGTGATCATAAAGGGGCAGGATTATGTTCAGAAAAATCAGTATTACTACACCGGTATTTTTTATAGAGATAATCAGGGTGATTTTATTGTAGTGCTCAGTGCCGGGAACGAAGTGCTGGCCGATACGTTGCAAAACCTGGAAAACTTTCTAGTTCTAGGGTTTCTGGCAGGGATCTTCATCGTATATGCCACTTCCATATTTTTTTCAAGATACACATTTCGGCCAGTGCGAAGTATTATAAAAAAAGTTAAGAACATTAATGCAGAAAACCTGGCACTGCGGCTGCCAGAAAAGAGGGGTAAGGATGAAATATGGGAGCTTTCTTATACTTTCAATGAAATGCTTGACAGGCTTCAGACATCTTTTGAAATCCAGAATAATTTCGTCAGCAATGCATCTCATGAATTCCGGACACCGATAGCAACCATTCTCGGTGAGGCGGAACTTGCCATTTCTGCACCACGCACCGCAGAAGAATTAAAGACGGCCATAACGATCATACATAAACAGGCGGAAAAGATGCGGCATCTCTCCAATAACCTGCTCAACTTGGCTCAAACAGGCTTCGATGGCAAGCGCCAGGAATGGAAAATGATAAGAGTGGATGAATTGATGTGG